>NZ_JAESDL010000060.1:0-1628 GCF_019249625.1 Hydrotalea lipotrueae
TTGGTCAACAATCCTTTCACAGCACCTGCTTATCAATGGCAAAAAAGTACGGATAATGGTACTACCTGGAATAATATTGGTGTGCCGGTAAATACCAACAGTCTTACTATTAATAATGTGCAATTATCAGATAGTGGGTTATATCGGGTATTGGTTGGCCCTAATGCAGCCAGTTTAAATAGTGCATCTTGTATTACAGCTTCCAATAGTATACAATTATCTGTTCATCCCATTCCCATAGTAAGTGTTCAGTCCAATAGCCCTTTGTGTGCCGGGGGTACACTTTTTCTTTCTTCAACAGTTAATGGGAATAACAATTTTGTAAATAATAGTAAAAAGAATAACAATGACAACGACGACAATGATAAATCAAAAAATAATCATTCTAATACTTACTCATATCAGTGGAATGGTCCGAATGGATTTACTTCAACCTTAGCGAACCCCTCTATTGCTAATGTTACCACTGCAGCAAGTGGTAGTTATTTGCTAACACTTACCGATAACTATGGGTGCAGTAACACTGCACAAACTAGTGTTACAGTAAACCCATTGCCTGTTATTGCACCTATTACCGGAGATTCCGGTACTTGTGCCGGTAGCACAGTTCAATTGACTACCACAACAAAAGGTGGTGTTTGGAGCAGTAGTAATACTTCAGTAGCAACGATTGATACTACCGGAAAAGTGACTGCCATAAGTGCCGGTACTACCACAATTACTTATACCATGACCAATCAGTATGGTTGTAGTGTAAGTGTGGGCAAATCATTTACTGTAAACAGTGTGCAAATGTTGCCCGCAGTTGCCACTTGTAACAATGGTACCATTAAGTTTAGTAATACCCCTTATATGCCCACTTATGGAAGTAGTTCCGGAATCTATTTATGGACGGTAACCGGTGGTGGTACTAACTATGTAGCCGGTACTTCCAATACCAGTCGTTATCCACAAATTAAATTTGATGACAATTCTATTGATACGGTTACGGTAGCCTATACCGTAAATGGTATTACCTGCAGTAGCACACAAATTATATATATCCGTTCTACCATGCCCATTAGTGGTGGGGCAGATACACTTTGTGCCGGCACTACTGCAACATTTGTAAATCCGGTACCGGGCGGTACCTGGAGTTCATCTAATACAGGAGTAGCCACTGTTAGTCAGGCAGGCATTGTAACTGCAATTGCTGCAGGAACAACCACTTTAAGTTATACTAATGCATGCGGACAAACTGTAACAAGAAATATATTGGTTCAGGCTAAGCCGATAGTCAATCCTATTCAAGCATCGGCAAATGCGGTTTGTATGGGAAATACTTTAACCGTCAATACAACTTCCGTAGGTGGTGTTTGGATGAGTAGTAATACACAAGTGGCAACCATTGATAGTATCACCGGCGCGGTAACCATACTCCAGCCGGGTACTACTACCATTACCTATACCCTTCAAAACAAATGTGGGATTGCCAGTCAATCCATTACCATTACTGTCAATCCCTTGCCGACTGTACAACCCATCAATACAGGAAGCGGACAGGTATGTGCTGGCAGTAGTGTGACTGTAACAGATGCCACCCCCGGTGGTGTTTGGAGCAGTAGTAATACTTCAGTAGCAACGATTGA
>NZ_JAESDL010000061.1:0-1612 GCF_019249625.1 Hydrotalea lipotrueae
TTTTCCTGACTTGTCCGATTTAGTGCGGTCTAAGAATTTTTGTGATAATTTCTTGTAGATGATTCGGCACATGAGCTCTCATTCTTATTTCTTTTTTGGTTATTTTATTTATTAATCGGGCATCTGTGATCTTTTTACAATGGGTTAAAAATGCTCTTATGGACAATGTTGCTGTTATTTCAATATGTTTTGATATAGCTAATGCCATAAAGCAAATAAGTATATGTAATTGTATGGGCTCTTCTTTAAAATGGAAAATTGGGCGAGTTTGTAAATCGTTTTTTGAGACCCTAAATGCTTGTTCTACTTTATATAAATCATGATAGCGACTTATTATGGTTGCATTATCGGCAACAGCTTCTTTAATGTCTGTATAATATCCTTTAATCCCCAGTAGCTTTGTGGTTTTTTCAATAAGCTTTTCGTTCAGCATCATATTACTATCGCCTGATTTGAGGTATTTTACCCTCTTCATTTTTGAGGGTTGAGTCAGCATCAATTTTGCTCTCTCTATTTGCCTGTTCATCTCAAATTTATCTTTATTATAGCGCTTTTTAGAGAAGCTACAAATTAGATAGCCATTTTCTGTTTTAAGCCGAATCACGCTCCCATCTATTTTTGGAAGTTTCGCATCTATTGTTTCCAACAAGTGGGCCGACACATTACCTAGCCTTGCACCTACTATATAGTTGATTTTTTCTACTCTCAATGCCTCCACATTTTCGGTACTTATCATGGCTGCATCAGCAACGACCGTAAAGTTTTCTACTTTATGTTTTTTGATAAAAGATTTAATGACAGGAATCAACGTATGACCCTCAAATGTATTACCTGAAAACACCTCATAACTTACAGGAAAGCCTTCGGGTGTAACCATGAGTGCCACCACAATTTGTGGTTGTTGCGACTTGTTGTCTTTAGAAAATCCATTCTTGCGAAGTTCGTCCTCCGTAAATGTTTCGAAATACAGGGTCGTAACATCATAGAACAATAAAGAAAAATCAAATCCATATTGTTTTCTGGCAAAATCAAGCGTTTTTTTCTCTATTCTTTCCTTTAAAACAAGCCATTTATGTGCTGATTCATAAAACTGTTGCCTGCGGTGTTTAATGCCAAAATAAGATTCTATTAACTCAATAGAACGAAGTTTGGAACCAGGCTCAACGATTCGAATCACTACAAAATCATTCAACAAAGCATCCGCTTCTAAAGTATAACCAATTTGGTGCTGCACGGCTCTCAATACATCGTACAAATAAGTAAGGTAAATCCCTATGAATTCACATTGACTAACCAATACTGCCTCCTCGCCAGGTTTGGAATCTTCAAATAGATATAATTGTTTGGTATAATCAGCAATAAATAGCCTGGCCATTTCTTCCAGGGCAAATATTTCTTCGTTAGTAGTTCCTGAACCAATATGTTTGATGATAACCCGTTTACTGTTTTGATAATGATAAACTTGTACAGAACGAGAATTTCCCTTTGTTTTTACAATTCTAATGTGTAGCATTTGACCTGGTTAGTGCGGTCAAAATAGATAAAAAGTATCATAAGTAGTTGATTATCAGAAACTATTTGTTTGGATTATGGAAAGGCGGACAAGTCAGGA
>NZ_JAESDL010000062.1:0-1351 GCF_019249625.1 Hydrotalea lipotrueae
CAATACTTCGGTAGTTTTTTAAGGTTGAGAAGGATTGGATATGGATAACAAATTTGGAGGGGAAAAGATGTTAACAGTAGAGTAATAGAAAGGAAAAAGGCGGTAAACTGTTTTGTGAAGAACAACATAACCGCCTTTAATAAAGCGAAGCGCTTTATCGATGCAAGTATAGAACAAGTAAAAGGAATAACCAAACCGCAGCAAAAATTTCTGCATTGGGTTTTTGAGAAATGGGTGATGCTTCCTGTTCGTCACAACTTTTTGAATCTGTTTCGGTATGGCGGCGGAGGGTATGCAGAAAAGAGTATTCGTCAGCAGTTTAACCGGAAGATTAATTTCAGTAGCTGGTTTGAGGGATCGATGAACGGGCTGAAGGGTAAAGAATGCATAGCGGCATTCGATCCATCCTATATTAGGAAGAGCGGTAAAAAGACCTATGGTAAAGACCGGTTTTGGAGTGGCAAGGATCAACGGGCAAAGCCTGGACTGGAAATAGGCTGCCTGGCACTGGTGGATGTAGGGGATTCAACGGCGTATAGTATAGAGGCGGTTCAAACGCCGGCGGGTATGAAGAGCCAATTGGTGGCTCATTATGTGGGTATAATAAAGAAGAATCTGAGGGCAGTATTGTGCTACACGAAGTACCTGGCGGTGGATGGGTACTTTATGAAGAAGACCTTTATTGACCCGGTACTGTTGTTGCGGTTGGAAGTAATTACGCGGATGCGCCCCGATGCCAATTTGCTGTACCTGTATAATGGCCCTCAAAATCCGGGCAGAGGCAGAAAGCGGAGCTATGCGGGAAAGGTAAATGTGAAGAAAATAGATAAGCGTAAATGGAAGCGCTGCTATAAGGATGAGGATATGGAGGGATTTGAGTTGAAAGTTTGGTGTGTGGCACTGAAGCGTATCGTAAAAGTGATACATCTGGAAAGCAAGGCCCGGAAAGGGTATGTAATTCTGTTAAGTACAGACACGGAATTGCAAGGTGAAAAAATTATCCGATATTATCAGTTACGGTTCCAGATCGAGTTTTTGATACGGGATGCCAAACAATATACCGGTCTGGAAGAATGCCAGGCCCGATCAGAAACGAAATTGTATAACCATTTTAATTTATCACTCATGACGGTTTCATTAATGAAGTACAGTTGCTGGGCGAACTTACCTGACAAAAACGAAACGCCCTTTTCTATGCGAAGCATCAAAATCTGGTTCTATAATAAGTACCTGACAGAAACTATTTTTTCAAACTTAGGTCTGGATCTGAAGTATAATAAAATAAGAAAGCTATACGGCCGGTGCCTGAATATAGGCGCTATGGCTGCTTAATTAACTACCGGACTATTGT
>NZ_JAESDL010000063.1:0-1145 GCF_019249625.1 Hydrotalea lipotrueae
TGCCTATACTACTTAGCTGGCTTCCCGTTAATGCCCCATGGGTGGCCGCTGCTAAGGGATTGGCGGGTGTGCCCAATAAACCGCTTAACAGGGTTAAAATGGGTAAATTGTAATTGGTATTGTCATTCGTGTTATTTTGGCTATAATAGCTTTTGCCAAAAATATCAATAACATCACCGGCCATTACTTTTAGGGTAATGCCCAACCCACTCTTATCGCCCGTACTGCTGTTTAATTTATATACCTGTGTACTATTGGCCGTAGTATTGCTATTGGGGTTGTTGTTGGGTATGCCATTGTTATTGGGGTAAGTTGGTATAAACCGGGGGTTGGGTACAATGGCTGCCGGATTAATGCTATAATATTGGTTTTCTATGTACGCAGCACTGGTATTGCTGGTAATACTGCCTTCTACTGTAGCAGCAGGGTATATGTCTTGTTTTTGTTCATCGGTCAGTACCATTCGTACATTACCCAAATGGTCTTTAATAAAATAATCCATCGCAAAGCTGGCCGCTACACTGCCAACTGCGGGTATAAATCTTGCCCTGCCTTCTTCATGGCTAACAAACTGTAGCACATCGTTTTGATACACAAAACCATTAATATACAATGTGGCATTGGTAACAGCAGGGTTTAGGGTATTATCCGTTGTTATTTTTGCCAGCTTGTTACCCGATGCATCATATACATATTGAATGTTTCCTTTTGCTGTTACACTTACCTGTTGTGGCAGGTTTAAATAATTGTATTGTATGCTGCTAATGGCTTTGTTCTGGTCGCTGATTAAATTGCCATTGGCATCATAGGCATAATCGGTAGTGGTTTTTGTGGCGGTATTATAATGAAAATCGCCCAGGGTACTGGTTGGGTTATTGGCCGCATCGGTTACCTGTTGCAATTGATTACTGCTGCCATTATTCTGATAGGTATAATTCAGTTGGTCTATTAATCCTGAACTGCCAATTAAATACCCATACTGATTCATGGTTAGTATATTGCCATTGGCATCGTAACTAAGGTTGTTTACACTAAAGTTTAAAAAAGCATTGTCCCAACTACTGCTATTGCTGTTTTGCAGAAAATTGGCTGCTGTTATCCGGTTCACATTATCGTAAGTAAAATCATATTTACGGTTAGTGGCA
>NZ_JAESDL010000064.1:0-1024 GCF_019249625.1 Hydrotalea lipotrueae
CTACATCGGCTGCTACCATTTCAGTTACCATTTCTGCCAATGTATAGGTGGGGGTCCATCCTAATTTTTCTTTTGCTTTAGTAGCATCGCCAATCAGCAAGTCTACCTCCGTTGGCCGGTAATACCGGGCATCTACTTTCACCACCACCTTCCCTTCCGGTACTGCATAACCACCATGGTTTTCAGTAACATACCCTTCCTCTGCCACTCCGGTACCTCTAAACCCAATGTGAATGCCCAGTTCGGCAAATGCCATCTGCACAAAATCGCGGATAGGGGTTGTTATGCCGGTAGCCAGCACAAAATCGTCCGGTTTTTCCTGTTGCAAAATGCGCCACATGCCTTCTACATAATCCTTCGCATGGCCCCAGTCGCGCCGCGCTTCTAAGTTTCCCAGAAACAAGGTATCCTGCAAGCCCAATGCAATCTTCGCCACTGCACGGGTTATCTTCCGGGTTACAAAGGTTTCACCACGCAAGGGTGACTCATGGTTGAATAATATTCCATTGCAGGCAAACATATTGTAGGCTTCCCGGTAGTTTACCGTTATCCAGTAGGCATACAATTTTGCCACTGCATAAGGCGAACGGGGATAGAAGGGGGTGGTTTCACTTTGCGGAACCGCCTGCACTAATCCATACAATTCAGAGGTGGAAGCCTGGTATATTTTTGTCTTTTGTATCAATCCCAATAACCGAACGGCTTCCAGTATCCGCAAAGTACCCAGTCCATCAGCATTGGCCGTATATTCCGGCGTTTCAAAACTCACATGCACATGGCTCATGGCTGCCAGATTATATATCTCATCCGGCTGCACTTCCTGAATAATGCGGATTAAATTGGTGCTATCGGTTAAATCACCATAATGCAATATCAAATGCCGGTGCGGTACATGCGGGTCTTCATAAAACCGATCAATCCGCCCGGTATTGAACAGCGAGCTGCGCCGCTTAATACCATGCACTTCATACCCTTTTTTCAGTAATAACTCCGCCAAATAGGCGCCATCCTGTCCGGTAATACC
>NZ_JAESDL010000065.1:0-998 GCF_019249625.1 Hydrotalea lipotrueae
CAAAGCAAAAATCAACAAGCCAACTTGGTTTTTACAGTACGTTTGAAGAGCAGTTAAGCCACGGGCATCCGCTGTATATTTTAGCAAATACGATTGATTGGAAAATATTTGACGAAGCGTTTAAAAAGCATTACAGTGCCTCTCAGGGAGCACCTGCCAAACCAATCAGGCTAATGGTATCACTACTGATTTTAAAACAGCTTCGCAATTTAAGTGATGAGAGTGTGGTAGAACAGTGGGCTGAGAATGCGTACTATCAATACTTTGGTGGCGAACAATTATTTTCAGTTAAACCACCATGTGTTGCAACGGAGTTGGTGGAGTTCAGAAAACGTATTGGTGAAGAAGGTGTAGAATTAATTTTCAAAGAAAGTATCCGCATCAATGGTAAAGATGCAGATGATGATAATCTAAGCGGTGATACAACAGTGCAGGAAAAGAATATCACTTATCCAACCGATGATAAGTTGTACAAAAAAATAATTGTAAAATGTCAGAAGATAGCAGCAGAAGAAAACATCGAGTTGCGTCAGAGTTACAAGTTTACAGTAAAGAAACTTAGCACCATACAACGGTTCAAGAAAAACAAAGGCGGCTTTGCAAAAGCAAGAAAGGCAAGCAAAAAAATTAAAACCATAGCAGGCAGATTGGTTCGGGAGATAGAAAGAAAACTTGAACCCGATGATGCAAGTAAGTATGCAATGGATGTATCATTGTTTAAAAAAGTATTAGCACAAAAAAGAAGTGACAGCAATAAAACCTACAGTCTTCATGAGCCAGAAGTAAAATGTTACACCAAAGGCAAAGAGCATAAGAAGTTTGAGTTTGGTAGCAAAGCATCATTTTTAATCACACAAAACACCGGAGTAGTTGTAGGTGCATTAAACTTTAGCGATAATGTACACGATTCAAAAACATTACCGGCAGCAATACAGCAATATGAAAGATTGATGAATAAAGAACCCAAGAATATTTTTTTAGACAGAGGTTACCGAGGT
>NZ_JAESDL010000066.1:0-972 GCF_019249625.1 Hydrotalea lipotrueae
AAGGGATTTTAGATAATTGTAAGGATGTGGAATTTGATTCATCAATCTTTCCACTACATCATTAAATAGCCACTTACGCATATTCCTTTTATTAAATCGATATTCATATTCATCACTATAAGCAAACAAATATTCACTCGAACATTGATGATGTGTTCCTCTCAGCCAATTTTTGAACTGCATAATCTGTTTGTGCAGTTCTTCCATCGCAGTTCCTTTTTTAGAATATTCGATGCTAATATTTTTCATTTGTTTAGCTAATTTTTTATACGAATGATAAGCATCTGTTTTTATTTGGGCTTCCGATGATACATTATCTTTTATCGCATACTTCAATTCTTCGGATTTAAAACTTTCTATTGGCTGTAATGCAATATTCCCTGTTCGACCATCAGCTAATATCTCAACTGCCACAAACATTGCATCTTTCGTTTTGGTACTTCGCCCTTTGTCGGTAGAATAGCCCCCAATAAGGGTTTCGTCTACTTCAACATCACCTTTCAATTTATCTTCTTTATCCTTCTTCATTACTGCCTGTAGCTTCCTTTTAAATAACCATGCCGTTTTTTGTTGTACACCAACCTCATTGCCCAGTTCTATCGTCGACATCCCTTTTTTCTTCGCTGTTAATCTGAATACCATGTGAAAGGCTTTCAGTATCGGCATCTTTATTCCATGAAAAACAGTGTTAGCTGTAACACTTTCATCGTAGCCACAACTGCGGCAACGACGATAGTAATATGTACGGCCTTTATAACTCTGATCGCATCCACATTTACTACATTGATACTGCTTGCCCCATTTGATCTCCAACAGATAATTGTAGCAATCTTCATTTGTTTTGAACCGTTTGCCAAACTCAATTGCATTAACCCCTTTGAACATAACTATATATTTTAGACCTCAATTTACTAATTTATTTAGTTATTTCACCCCCCTATCTCTTATTTGTAAATGTTCTACCTAATCCTA
>NZ_JAESDL010000067.1:0-810 GCF_019249625.1 Hydrotalea lipotrueae
TCTCAAAAGTATGTTTTTTGTAATAAATTGAATGAATTTGCCGTTTATAAGAGAAACGACATTTATGGATATCACAAACGAACAATGGGACTTGATCTGTGGGTTGATTGAAAAAAATATTCCGGCCAAAAAGATAGCCGGACGTCCTCGAGTAGATGATAGAGCAATTTTAAATGGGATATTATGGATATGTAGAACCGGGGCACCATGGAAAGACCTGCCAGATCGATATCCACCTTATCAGACCTGTCACCGGCGATTTCAGGAATGGGTAAAGTGTTTGCTATGGGAGCAGATATTAAGTCGCCTGGCGGTGGATTTAAAAACTAGGGGAAAGATTGATTTGGCAGAATGTTATATTGACGGCAGCTTTTCAGCGGCTAAAAAAGGGGCTTTGGAGTTGGGAAAACTAAGCGGGGCAAGGGTACGAAGCTCATGGCAATTGCAGACCGTAATGGTCTTCCTATCGCCATTTCCACACATGAAGCAAGTACCCATGAGATTAAACTCGTTGAAAAAACGATATCAAAACGATTTACGCGAACAAAGCCTAAACGCTTGATTGGGGATATGGCTTATGATAGTGATCCTCTTGATAAAATACTTAAAGGGAACCGCATCAAAATGATCGCTCCACATAAAACCAACCGGGTGAAAAAGGCCACACAGGATAGACGTGAATTACGACGATACAAAAACAGGTGGAAGATCGAAAGAGTCTTTGCCTGGATTCAGCAGTTTCGACGTTGTCAAACAAGATTTGATTACTATGATGCTAATTTTCTCGGATTTGTACAATTAGCTTGTACA
>NZ_JAESDL010000068.1:0-699 GCF_019249625.1 Hydrotalea lipotrueae
TAACCCAAGTTTCCTAAAATAGAAGCATTTGAAATAGGAATAATTTTGAGTTGCGAAAACAAAACTTCTACTCAAATGCTTCAGGACAAAGTTATTGGAATTTACTGTTTAGTGGATGATATATTGAAAGGCATCCATCATCATGAACACAAGGAACGAAAAGTTAGTGATAGCGAGATCATAAGCACGGCAATAGTGTCAGCTCTTTATTTTAAAGGAAACCAGTTTCATGCTATTAATTATATGCGCACACATGCTATGATACCTGGTATGATTGGCAAGAGTGGTTTTAACAAACGGTTGCATAAGGTTGCCTCGCTGTTGATGTGGTTGTTTTTACACATTGGCAGAATGTTCAAATATTTGTGTGCAGAGTTGGAATATATCATTGATTCGTTTCCATTAAAAGTCTGCCATAACATACGTATTAACAGGAGCAAATTATTAACAGGAGAACAGTGGAGAGGCTTCAATGCCAGTAAAAGGGAATATTTTTATGGGGTAAAGGTACAGTTGATTACAACCAAAAATGGTATACCGGTTGAAATTTGTTTTTCACCTGGTAGCGAACATGATGTAGAAGCCTTGCAGAAAATGTTTATGGATCTGCCGCCAGAGAGCTCTTTATTTGGAGACAGTGCCTACACGGCATACCAACTGGAAGGAAGAGCTATACAAAGAAACAGAATTGATAGAGCT
>NZ_JAESDL010000069.1:0-674 GCF_019249625.1 Hydrotalea lipotrueae
AAAATATAAACAATTTTTGAATAGTATGTGTAGGGGAAGCCCTACAATTTTTAAATTAGCAGTAAGTTAAAACTATATCAGTTTTAAAGAGATGTATCCCCAATTCGAATGAACTTTCTACTGATACAATAAATCAGCAATCCCATCCGACCTCCTTCTATGTTTAGCTTTTTACATATGCGTTGTATATATACTTCTATAGTTTTTTCTTCTTTGTTTAAAATAAGGCCTATTTCTTTATAGCTTAACGTGCCGGGTAATAAACTAATAATAGAACGCTCGGTGGCCGTTAAACGAAGGCTTTTCATATTCAATTGCTCTGCCCAACGTTCTTCTCTAAGCAACTTACGTACATCGGCAGTAATGCCCAATTGTTCAGAAAAATAAGGTTGATGATTCAATAAAGCTGCTATGGCTTTCGGTAATTCTTGTGGTATACTATTTAACATTACCACACTGCTAACACCGAGGGCTACCGCATCTTTCACCTGTTTTATGCCCACTTCAGGTACTAGTAGCAAAACGGTTAAGCCCGAATAATGTGTACAAATAAATTCTATTAATGTTAATGATTCTATTTTTTTGGATGGCAAACCCAACACAATGAAATGGGGCAACGGTTTGGCAAAATGAAGTTGCTGTAAAAAATGTACCGCGTTGTTAAACAAAGCAAT
>NZ_JAESDL010000006.1:0-142170 GCF_019249625.1 Hydrotalea lipotrueae
GCGCTGCCTAATCATTTTCGGAGTTTTCACTTGCTTTTCCATTTCTATTTTTGTTTTAATTGTTGATAATAATTTTCAATAAACCTCACACTATCCATCAGCCCCGGACGATGGTTATTGATGCTGTCGTACAGGGCTTTTCCAGAAGGACTTCGCGCCAGGCTATCCATATACACCCTGAAGTTTTTGATGCGGCTGTATTCTGCCTCCGATACCTCGGCAGCGTCTGTTTTTGTTTCTCCTGTTTCAGTAGCGTGCTTCGGCTTTTTAATCGGCGTTATAGTGATTGAATTGCCTTTTTTGCCCGTAAAAGCGTTCACCGCCAGATAAACACTGTATGAACTGGTGAACATCACAAAGAGCGCAAGCAGCACGAGCCATGTACGACGTGAGAATTTCTCCGTACGCTTCATCATCCAGTTTGCCCAGCCACCCTGCAAACGCTTATAGCCTGCCTCCATGCCTTTGCTAATCGCATTGGACTTAGCTTCGGTATTGCCTTTTCTTCTTTTAGGAAATAGTTTCATGATCTTTATTTTTATTGGCGCCTGCTTACTGTTTTTAAATCCCTGTTGTCAATCGTACTCCATCGTTCAATTAGAAAGCCATGCGGGTTATTATCACTCCGTGATACATTTCGCAACGCCCCATCGGTTACCAGGCTGCGGGTTGTAACGCTGGTAGGGCGTACAATGCTTTGTGTAGCGTAGCACCGGAATTTGTAGGGATACTCGTTTATATCTACCGCAACACTATCCACCACAATAGTCTGATTGACATTTCCGGAAATAAGCCCGGCGTAATAGCCATTTTCTTTCAGATCATCGTAAGCACGTTTCGCACTTCCATCGGCCAGGTATAATGCTTTAGTGATATTTGCGGTAATGGCTTTGTCGTCAGGGTCAAGTGTGAAGAACAGCTTGTGAAATGTTTTTACGTGATCCTTTGCCTCAACAGGTATGTTATCTTTTCGCTCCGAAGCGTAGGCTTCCAGTGCCTTGCCGTTAGCGAGAATGTATATTTTGCTTTGCATCTGCGATACCAGACTGAAACTTTTGTACAATGCAAAACAGCAGATCAATACACAGCCGATGATCACAACCAGGGTAAAGCTCCTGACGTGCCGGAATGCCGTATCAATATTTTTCATCTTTTTGAACATATATCCTCCTTTAGATTATTATGAATTGCCCTTTAGTTTATCGTTCATGTAACCAGAGTTTCCGCTACTGCTATCGCCGAAATAGGGGTTAGATGCACCACTGCTTGCCATACTTTGCGACATGCGGTTTGCTGCACTGCCCATAGCATCCACAGCCATGCCTGCACCCGCAGATGCAGTGTTGACCACAGTTCTGGAAGAACTGCCGAATAAACTGGTGACCTTATGACCTAATGCGCCACCGCCACCAGCGTGAACGATATAATTAGCCACGGAGGGAACGGTAAAGTATCCGATGATGCCAATAATCATGAAGACCAGGTAGGCCATATCCGTTCTGCTGAAGAATGTATCGCCATAATCCTGTACCTGTGATATATCCAGCTCCAGCATCTTTTCCTGTATTTTGCCGATAATGCTTCCGAAGATGTTTGCTACGGGCAACCATAAAAAGATGTTGATATATCTTGCTATCCAGACCGTGAGCGTATGCTGAAAACCGTCGAATACTGCAATCCCGAACACCAAAGGGCCTAAGATGGCCAGCACGATTAGCTGAAACGTTCGTAGCGTATCTATACACAGTGATGCCGCTTCAAAGAGTACCCTCAGCACTTCGCTCATCCATTCTTTTACGGAGTTGCGGAAATTGTAAGAGGCTTTGGACATGGCAAACTTGATGTCATTGCCAATGCTCTCGAAAAAACCTTCGTCTGAAGGGTCTTCATTATCGTGCGTGTACTTATACCATTTATCCCTGTCGCCGCTGCCACTTTCGCCCACATACATTTGCCATACATCTGTTTTCTTGATGGCTTCTTCTTTTTTCTGCAAGAGAACTGCAATAGCCTTATCGGAACCTTCCACCATAGCAGCGGTTGCAGTTACCGTAGGCTTCATCACACCGTTAATCACACCAAGAACGACGGTTGGAAAAAATAACACGCAGAAGCCAATCACGAAGGGACGAAAGAGCGGATAGAAGTCAATAGGCTCTGCTCTTGACAGGTGTCCCCATACACGGGAGGCGATATACCACATAGCTGCAAAGCCTGCTAATCCTTGTCCTACGCCGATTAACTGGCTGCACAGAGGCATCATCTCATCATACAGTTGCTCCAGTACACCATGCAAGCCTTTCATTTCATCAGCTATTCCCTGCGCATGGCTTATAAAAGGCAATATCAAACCCACTGCCGCCAGCCAGGCGGCCTTTCTACACTTTGCCATATTTATCTGTTTAATTGTTTAACCCATAGATTTTTCGGATGGTCTGTGCGTCGTTGCGCTCCTTCGCCCTTTGCACTGCCAGTATTGTAGTATTGTTATTAAAATGCCGTAGGAACATCAGTTTATCCTGCATGTCTGCATATATCCGGTCAATGGCCTGCAAGCGTTCATCATCGCTCATACGAGCTTTGCCTGCCGTGATTACCGTAAGCAACTCATCGAGGTTGCGCAGACTTTCTTTAAACAGATTATCATATACACGACCCAAATAAGCCAGCTCATCTGCATTGAAATTGTTGTCCTGCCGGAAGCGATCATAAGCCTTACGGTATTCTTTAACCAGAATGATCTGGTAATTGGTAATGTCTGCCACACGCCGGTAATTGCGTACCGCCGGACTTACCTCCATCAAGCCATCAAGAAAAGCCTTATGCAAACTGAAGTTGCCTTCTGAAATATTCTTGATAGTGTTATATCCTCCGCTAAGAATTTCGTAGCCTTTCTTCATGTCGCTAAGTATTTGCTTGAATTGCGCCAGTTTCTCAATATTGAGTATGAGCTGCGCTATCTCATCTGCCTGCGCAGATGCACGAAAGGCAGGCAATATGCCCAGGAAGGATAGCGATATCAGTATGATCAGCTTTTTCATAGTTACTCGTTTTTAATGCCCTGTAATACACGGCTGGTTTGTACATCTGTTTTTTCTTTGATTCTGGATGCAGCAAGCGATTTTGCATCGTTGGAAAAACTTTGCGAGAAAGTGTATTTGTCCTGCATGTCCAGATACAACTTATCAATCCTTGCAATGCGCTCATCGTCCTTCATTTCCAGTTTGCTATCTGTTGTAATCGTAATCAGCTCGTCAAGACTTTTATCGCAGTCGTCCAGCAACCGACCAAAGACCCTTCTGATGTAGGCCAGCTCATCGTTGCTAAAGGCGTCGCTGCTGTTAAGCCTGCCGTAAGTGCGGTTGTAGTTTTGTACAATTTTTACCTGTAAGGCGATTATATCCGCAACCTTTGGATAACGCCTGATTTCCGGGTTCACGGACTTCAAAGAATTTAGGTAATCCGTGTGCAGGTTAAATTCTCCCCTGGTGAAGCCGCCGATAGTGTTCAACCCATCTTTGGCTATGTTGTAGCCCTTTTTAGCATAGCCGATATACACCTGGAGCGCAGCAATTTGCTGAAGCAGGTATTTCTTTTGTGTCTTCTTTTGCTGAAACCATTCTGCAAAAGTTTGTGCTTGCAGGTTACTCCCTGCCGACACAACCAGCAATAGAAACAAGAGTATCTTTTTCATACGTTCTGATTTAAGGAAGTCCATATAATTTTTTTACTGCCTGCACTTCGGTTTCGGTTTTAGCACGCTGAAGGCTTAGTAAAGTATTCTGCCTGTTGAACTGCACCAGATCCGAATAATTGACATCTACCTGGTCGGCTGCGTTGTTAATCAGCTCCAGCCTTTTGGCATCGCTCATTTTCGTCGTGAAGGATTTTATGATGAGGCTGATCTGGTCAATGTTCTTCAGGCTTTCGTCAAGAATGCCTGAATACACTTTTTCCATGTAAAAAATTTCCTCTACAGTAAAATGACTGTCCTGCCGGATCAGCGACCATGAGCGTTTGTATTCATCTACAAGGCGTAATTGTTTCTTTGTAATATCCCGGATGCGCTGGTAGTAGGATATAATGGATTTAACTTTAGCCAGTTCCTCATAGTATTTCCGGTATTGCTCTTTTTGCTTTTCCGTCCAGTCCGAAATCTCATCCAGTTTTAATTTGGATAAAGTATTCTCTAAGGTTTTCTGAGCGTTTTGCAGCCATATCGTTTTATTCTGCAATCGCTGAATTTGCAAATCAATTGCCTTGATCACTTTTTTGACGGCAGCTTTTACTACAACCCAAACCACTGCGTGGCTTTGTTGCGTAGGTGCTACCACCAGTAACATGGTAGCTAACATTGTGATGAACCATATCTTTTTCATGCCTTATAGATTTTTAATAAATAATTCAATCGTTGTCTTTCCCTGCTCCGTCAGTGCTTCGAGGTACAGTGATTTTGAAACTGTCTCGAAAACGCAATACCGATCTCCGCCTATTTCAATGAGGTGGCCGTTGGAATGCCAACCATAGGTAGCCAACCATGTTTCTTCAGATTCAGGAGTGTTACTTATATATTCTGTTCGAGTAACCTGGTAGAAGCTGCCACAGGGCTTTATGGTAAGGGTGGCATCTACTCCTGCAATCTTTTCATTTTGCGGCGGCTGTCTTACATATATGCCTTCCATCATAGAGAGCGTAGCATGGTGCTGCCTCGCGAAGTGAAGTATCATTTTAACGGCTACGTGTAGGTCATATATCAGTTTATTCAGTTTCATTGAGTAGGTGTTTAGCTTTTATTTCTTATTTCTTCTGCCATTGCCGCAATGCCTTTGCGGATGTCGCCATCAAACTTTGCAGCATATTCCATCAGTTTTACCTTTTCTGTTTGCTCGGTAGTATAGGCGAGATATTCCTCCAGGCTTACTTCTGTACGGTACACTTTGCTTAGCATACCTCCGAGGCTGATGAAAACCTCCTTGTATTTCTTGGCGGGATCATTGGCCTTGTTAACGGACAGCACCAACGCCTTTTCCTTTTCTGTTAGTCCCAACAATTCCTGTATCTGGTCAAACTTGTTCTGATATTTACTTTGGTCAAGCAGTATCTTGCAATCGCTGTTGTTAATGATGGCCTGCTTTACCACCGGAGAAGAAATAATATCTTCCACTTCCTGCGTTACCACTATCGCTTCTCCGAAAAATTTCCTTACGGTTTTGAATAAGTATTTTATGTATTCGGCAAAGCCTTCTTTCATGAGAGCTTTCCAGGCTTCTTCAATCAATATCATTTTCCGGATGCCCTTCATCTTCCTCATTTTGTTGATGAAGACTTCCATGATGATGATCGTTACGACAGGAAATAAAATCGGGTGATCCTTGATATTGTCCAGCTCGAATACGATAAACCGTTCCTGTAATAAGTTCAGGTTTTCGGTTGCGTTGAGGAGATAATCAAATTCGCCACCTTCATAGTAAGGGCGAAGCACGTAGAGGAAGTTATTTATATCAAAATCCTTTTCTTTCACCCGGTCGCCTTCCAGCACCTGCGTGTACTCGTCCCTCAGAAAAGCGTAAAAGCTGTTGAAGCAGGGAAACACTTTGGTATTCTTTTCCAGATAGCTGTAATAACCTCCGATAGCATTGGACAGGGCTACATACTCACTGCGCTTAAATTCCTCATCATCTTTTTTCCATAATGCCAGGAGCAGGGTTTTAATGCTTTCCTTTTTTTCGGTATCAAGGCTATCGCCTTCGCCTATATAAAAGGGATTGAAGCGGATGGGATTGTCTTCACTATAGGTAAAATAGTAGCCATTCACCATATCGCACAGTCCCTTGTAGCTGTGCCCTACGTCCACCAGCACGATATGCGTGCCCTGCTCGTAATAGCTGCGTACCATGTGGTTGGTAAAAAAGCTCTTACCGGAACCACTGGGGCCAAGTATGAATTTATTCCTGTTTGTGCAAATGCCCATTTTCATAGGCTCATCGCTGATGTCCACATGAACAGGTTTGCCGGTGAGCCTGTCACCCATGCGAATACCTACGGGGCTTACTGAAGAACGATACCCCGTTTCCAGGTTCAGAAAGCAGGTAGCCTGTTCCGCAAACGTGTCGAAGGTGTCGTTCATGGGAAAGTCTGCGGCGTTACCGGGAATACCCGCCCAGAATATCTGCGGTGCGCCGATAGTTTCCTGTTTCGCTACTGCATCCATCTGTGCCAATGCAGAGGACACCATATTCTTCAGGTCCTTCAGTTCTTCCTTGTTATCTGTCCATACCAGTACATTGAAATGCGATTTAACCGGAAGGCGCTGTTGGCTGATTGCTTCGTTCAGGAAATCATTGGTAGCGTCCCTTGCAATCAAATTCTCCCTGCTGTACGCCGAAAGGGATTGCAGGCGTAATCTTTTGCTTTCCAGCTTTTGAATGGTTTTTTGCGCATCTTCAATAAAGAGATATTGATTATAGATGTGATTGCAGGGTAGAAGTTGTCCTAACGTAGAAGCAAAGCCAACGCTGAACTTTGTTTTATCGGTACTGTATTTGTCGTAATTGATACGGCTACCGCACAGTGCAGGAAGATCTGCGGCATCTCCCAGCGTATAGAGCTGACAATACTTGTCACCCACACGCATTCCTTCATCAAAACTGATGTCAGCCATCAGGAAACTATCGTTTCGCTCGGACAGATAGCAATACTGCTCTATCAAACCCATCTTACGGCTATGGCTCCGCAGCTCTTTTTCTTTAAGCCTTGTCAGCTTCACGAAACCGCTGTCTTCCATAATGCGCTTGAACTGACCCGCACTGTCCAGAAAGTCCTGCAACAGTTGCGGCTTTAAAGTTTCTTCCGGCACTATGGATTTGCGCAGGAGGCTTGAAAACATGGAGCTGGCTGTTTTACGTCCTTCAGGCTTTTTGGTGAGCATGATGTAGCAGCTATGCGCCAGGAAGGGACGCTCGTTGAAGAACCGCTCACTGGCCCGACTAAGGAAGCTGGTATCTTCCTTTGTAAAGTCCGGCTTATGGCTGCTATCCAAAAACCAATCCTGCTTGTGGAATACGCTGTATTTGGGCAGTAGCTTGATTGCTTTTATCCATGCCTGGTGAAAGGCTTCGTATTCCTGATCGGAAAGCGAAAAGATTTCCGGCAGGTCTGCTTTAAAGACAACCGTCATGTCGCCTTGCTTGCTTAGGATGCAGTCATGCTCTACATCCATTATTGGTAAAATATCATCCAACACTTTTTCCATCTCACTTTTTTTACCTGTTATCACTTCAATGCACTCATGGCATTGTTACCTCATAGCTTTGGGCCTCTACGCTGCCGCTGGCCGGTCTTCCGGCTTTCATCTGCTTGTTTGGATTGCTGCTGTTTTTTTATATTCTCTTTTATAGTTTGTTCAATGCCGGTTTCTTTCCAGTCAATAATCTTCGCCTCAAAATGAGATTTGATGTTCTTTAGCTTCAACCCGTCTGTTTCGTCCCACCCTCCTTTTCTATTGAAGCCTACCGGGTCTAATACTATTTCGTGCGGGAAGGAAATAACAATAAGGTCTTTAGGAATGGAGGTGATGTTTTCATAGTCCAATTCCTGAAACTCATGTTTCTTTGGATTGTATGGTATCACGTAAGCCTCTTTGTCATCATCGTAGTAATGGTCAATCTGTCTGAAGACGATGCCGTTGGAAGCGAAATCATCTTTAGGACGCAGCATATCCATTGTTATATCTACATAGAAAGTGTGACCGGCTATGTCCACGGTAGGCAATTGCCCCATCAGCCTCCTTCCAAGCGCCTGCTGATCTACCATTAAAGCGAAATCTGTTTTTCCCTGCACCTCGTGAACGGAGCAACCGTATTTCTCTGCCATCCCCACAGGATCAAGCTGCACCAACTCTGGTATCTTTACTGTGGTAACATCCGTATCGTCGCTAAACAACCTCGGTATGTTTTTCTCTTTAGGACTATAATCAAATACATATCCATCACCAACATCCCGCATGTCAAACAGGGGGATTACGTTCTCCGGGTTTGCTTTCTCACAGAGTTGCAAGCTGGCAACGTCCACAACAAAATCGGTTCCTTCGATGTTGTACACCGGCAATTCTCTTTTCATGATTGTTTGTCTTTAATGCCTATAAAGATTTTTCTGCTCCTGGACTTGATCAGCTTAGGAACCTGCTTCCGGGCAAGGGCTTTCATCAACCCATGTTCGCCGTATTTGTTGCTCATGCCGTAAATCTTCATAACCAGGAATGTTCCTGCGGTCAGAATGATACCGATGCACAGGTAAGTAGGAAGACCGATGATATACATTCCGGCAAAGACAATGAGCAGCGCCACGACACCACCGCCTAAATACCAGATATATTGTGCCTTCAAGCCTTTGAACTCGATGCTCTGGTTAATTCCTTTATTAATTTGATAAACACTATTTGCCATAATATTTCCTTTTAATTATTTTATAATCGCATCCTGCTACGGGAACGTTCTGCTACCTGCTGCGAGGCGAGTATCACTTCTTTTGGAACAGTATGCCCGTTCACTTTTTCGGACAGTTGAATGACAGGAGTATCAATAACTTCTTCCGGTTCGGTTTCCGCTACCTGTTGCTGCTTCAACTGGTTTTCCTGTATCTTGATGGCTATCTGCCTTTCCAGATTAGCCAGTTCATTTTTCATTTGTTGTAATTCCGCTTCCTGTAAAAATGGTTTGGTAGTAAGCTGCTCCAGTTTGGGTATCTCTGTTTTCAGTTCGTTCAAAGTATGCTCATACTTTTCTTTCAGGCTTTCCACCCGGTCAATCGCATTAAGGAAATGTCTTGCCGCCAGCTTAGGATTGTCTGTATTCGGAAGCCCGTTGTTGTAAGTGTACTTAATACCGTCACTGCTTCGCTGCGCATAAAAGCTATTGGAATAGCGGTATTCAAAAACTCCGTTTTCCTCATAGGCTTCCTGCTGCCTGCGGATATACAGGCTGAAACCGTAGAGTGTACCTATCTGCGCTGTATGCTCATCTGCAACAGCAGGCTTCCAGTCCTGGTACAGCTTGATGATGTGTTTACCAATGGCTTCACTGTCCGTTGAACTGATAGTATCCAGTTTGATAGGGTTAACTTTTACACCGTCCTTATCCAGTTGAAGGCCGGCCTTGTACACTTTTTCATCTGCTGCAAGTTTATCGAGCGTTTTAACGGTGGATGCCTGTTCATTTTGCAGATTTTCCAATTGGTATTTATTGCGTGCGATTTCTCTGAAGTGAGAAACTTTCAGGCTTTCCATTACAGCTATCTTCTTTTCCAGTTTTGATTTTTCCAATAATGAAGTGTCGCCGGACAGAATGGCTATATATTCGGAAAAATTCATCCCGCTTTTTTCGTCAATCGCACCTTCATCAATGGTACGCACGTTCAACTCACAATTTTTCATTTGCGAAATGAACGTCTGTTTATTCTTCAGAAGGTTGAATTTGTAATTATCCAATGACTGTTCTACTGCGTAGATATAGTTCTGAACTTTGTTGCCGTAATATTCTTTGGCAATAAGATTGCCCTGGCGTGCGCCACGGCCATTACGTTGTTCCAGCTCTGACGGTTTCCAGGGAATATCAAGGTGGTGCATGGCCACTACACGTTGCTGCACATTTAGGCCGGTTCCGGCTTTCTCTGTGCTGCCCAATAAAATGCGAATCTCACCTCTGTTCATCTTACGGAACAGTTCGGGCTTTTTTGTATCTGTCCAGTCGTGAATAAAAGTGATTTCCCGTTCGGGAATATTAAAGTCCCTGATCAGTTTTTCTTTAACTGCATCGTAGATATTAAATTCAACAGGCTTGGGTGTACCAATGTCTGAGAAGATAATCTGTGTACCCTTATGCTCGGTAGTTTCTTTATAGATCTCTGCAATCTTGCGGGCACTGACATTTACTTTGTTGTCGGGATGATCACTATACTTCCACTCGTTGATCAATCGCATATCCGCCGACATTTTCTTAGCGTAGTTGGTTGCGATCAGCATTCTGCCTTTGTCTTCCTCTGGCGTCAACCTGCCACGACCAATCAATTCACCATTACCTGTTTTAGCGAAGCGCATCAGGTTTTTAATGAACTCACTTTGTTCAGGCGTTGGCTTTATGTTCACCAGCGTTTCACTCAATTCGGGCTTGTCAAGGTTTATATGTTTTGCCGTTTTGTAGTCGGTGATCTCGTTATAGAACAAAGCAAGCTCCGGTACTTTAATAAAATGCCTGAAGCGTTCTTTGGCAATGATCTCGTTGGTCACTGAAAATTCAAAGTCTGTTGTTTTACGTGCAAATACAGCAGCCCAACCATCAAAATTTTCAATATGCTGGCGTTCCATTTCTTTCGGACGCAGGTATTTAAACAACAGATACATTTCGGTGAGGCTGTTGGATATAGGTGTGCCGGAAAGGAACGTGACACATAAATCGGAATTAAAACGTGTTTGCAGTTCGCGAACAGCGAATAACATATTCAGCGCCTTCTGGCTACCTTCTGTATTACCCAAACCAGCGACCCTGTTATGACGGGTAGTGAAAGTGAGATTTTTGTACTTATGGGATTCGTCCACAAATAAGTGATCAATACCCATTTCTTTGAAATTGATACCTGTGTCTTTCTTTTCCTCGATCTCTTTCAGGATAGATTTCAGTTTTCCCTCAAGGTTGTTCTTGCGTATCTCCAGCCCTTTGAGCATTTTCTTAGAGATGTCGCCGCCAAGATCTTTGACAGTTTCCAGGTCACGTTCAACATTGTCCAGTTCCGTTTGAAATATCTCTCTTTGTATCTCCGGTGACTGCGGTATCTTTCCGAATTGATCATGGGTAAGTATGATACAATCCCAATTGTTGTTCTTTATTTCATGGAAAAGCCGCAACCGTTGTGCGGGTGTAAAATCATTTTGCCCCGGAAACAGGATGCGAGCTTTAGGATAGGCTTTTTTATAGGTTTCTGCTATCTGGTTAACGTTTGCCTTTAGCGCAACAATCATAGGCTTATGCACAATACCTAATCTTTTCATCTCCTGTGCGGAGACGATCATGGTAAGGGTTTTGCCCAATCCTACTTCATGATCAACCAATGCCCCACGGTTCTGTATGATTCGCCAGGCTGCGTTCTTTTGTGAGCTATATAAATCCTCAATGCCTAATGCTTTTTTATCTAAGCCGGGAAAATTGAGGTGGTTGCCGTTGAACTCCCGCAATACATAGCAGTTGAACGTATCATTGTACAGGTTTTCCAAGTTCTTTTTCTCATCATCCGGTATTTCATTCAGCCAGTTAATGAAACCACTCCTTATCTGCTCGATCTTTTGGTGTGCCAGTTGTATGGCTTCATTATCGGGGACCCTGATGGTTGTATTATTAGGGCCTTTCACTTCATAAGTAAAGAAAGGGGTTGTATTCTCCAGTGCATGTTCCAGCAAAGTGTATCCGTAGGTAGTACGTCCGCTTTTCGGTGTAACAGCGAACTCTCTGGATACTTTGATATTCATTCCTGTGTTTACCTTGAAGGCATCCAGCGACGGAAAATAATTGATGGTAGTGTCCAGCTCGAATAGCGATGTAGCAAATCGCTCGTAGTATGAATTAGGTATCCAGCGTTCTCCTAAATTGAAATCCAGTAATTCAAACGGAATACGCTCCGGCTGCACCTTTGCGATGGCTTCCGCACTTCTTTTATAGTGCAGGTTATCCGGGAACTGACCGTACAGGTGTTGTGCCTGCCGCAGCTTTTCAACTACATTACCGCTCAAATACTGGTCTGCTGTTTCCCACTCATTGCTGGCAGGATTCATGTACACATGATTACCGAGGCGATTGATGACTTCGTTTTCATCTAACCCCATTGCTGCACTGATGAAGCCTGTATCTACCTTTCCAGTATCGTTGAGGCTATGAGCAAGGGCTTCAATGGGATCATCGGTTATAAACCGCTCCTTAACCTGATGAATGGAATGAGTTAATATATCTGCTTTAACAAACCGTTCTCCCTCTCTGCGTTCGAGCGAGGACAATGCAATAACTCCGAATGCGGTATCTTCCAGAATACGCCTGCGGTTATCAGGGTTGTTCAAAAGACCATATTCAACAACAAAATGTTCGTACTTGCTGTTGAGCTGATCCCTGTCTGCATTGTTGATTGTTTCCCCTGATACTTCTTTGGCTGCTAATTCGAGATAAGCGTCACGAAGTGCCGCATAGTTTTCATAGAAATGAATATTTCCCTGAAGACCCAGGGGCTGGAACACGGCCTGCTTGTATTCAGGATCGGGGTTGCCAATTGTGCCGACACTGCCCATGTGTACCACCAGCGTTCCTTCCTGGTAGTAAGGCTTTAGCCCGATAAATGGAAGCGGAACTTTTTGTTCAAACCGGAAAAAGCCTTCCAGTGTCTGGTCGCCCTCGTACCTGAAACTATGGTCAAATTGTTTAAGATAATTGGAAATATCCGTCAGCTCATGACCCAATAAACGGGCATCCATCCAGTTTGCTGACAGATGATCTACTTCTTTGACATTAGAATAAAGCTTATATAAAAAACGATTGCTTTTGTGCTGCTTCGCGGTAAGCAATACAACATTCTCATGACTTGGCTTATCGGTGGTGCGTATCGTGCCGATGATGCGTGCTGATGCTTTTTGCACAACCGTTTCATCGAGTGGATTGATATATGCCATTGCCCGGTTGATCTGCTCTGCCGGGGCTGTATCAAACAATCCCAATTGTACCGAAGTGCTTTCCGTTGGGTTTTCCGGCATCGGCAGGTACGTGAGTTTTTTACCCTCATTTTCAGGAACAGGTAATAGTACCGTTTGCGCCTTCTGATATAATTCAGTGTTAAAGCGATTTTGAAATTGATTGATCAGACTGGCATGAAGGCTTTCCCGGATCTGGTTGATGTCGCCATCCTGCCAAATTACTTCTGTAGCTCTGCCATATTGGTTTTTGCCTGGCTTACGCACATTGCCCATGACCACATCATGATCGTGAGTAGAGATAAAATAGTTATAGGGAAAGCGACCAAATTCATTTTCTCTTTCCCTTACTTCATTCAGCCAATCTTCTTCCCAGCTTATCTTTTCCTTTCCCGTATTCTTTTGAACAATCAACAAATGGTTCGGCGCTTCGGTATTGCCGGTATCTTTCATAAGATTATCAGGCATCACCGCAAGGCCCACAAAATCTGCCCGCTGAAAAAGATATTCTCTTGCTGTATGATTAGATGGACTGTTCAGGAAAGCATCTGTTGTAATGAAAGCCATCAACCCACCTTCAACCAGTTTGTCCAGACCTTTGGCGAAAAAGTAATTGTGTATTTTACCCGATATTTCTTTATTGGGAAAGGCTTCATCATATACCGAGAAATTCCCAAAAGGAATATTGCTCACTACCAGGTCATAAGTGCCATTATCTTTTACAGGTGCTTCTTCAAAGCCTGTAATATGCGTCGCTGTTTTTACAGGAAGCGTACTGTTGATGGCTGAAAGCACTAATCCGGTTAACCTGTCCTTTTCCACTGCGGTAATCTGTTCCAGTTGAGGGAATGATGTAACCGCTTCGCTGATGAACACACCTGAACCGGCTGAAGGCTCATACAATCTTTTAGGCTGAATGCCCTGTGCTGAGAGTACGCTGTACAGGGTTTGGGGTACTACTTCCGGTGTATAAAATGCGGTGAGAACACTATTACGTAATGAAGCAATGATTTCCTTGTAAGCTGTTTCCGGGTAGTTTTCTTTGAGCAGGTCGTGTATTTGCATCATTTCCGCGTGATGCTTCAAATCCTCTTTTGTAGCACCATTAGCCTGCCAATCTTCCAGTGATCCATAAGGATATAAAACGGCCTTGATGCCGCCAAAACCTGCATATTTTTTCAGGCTGGCGACATCTTCCGCAGTAAGCGGACGACCGTTCTGATAATCCAACGCTGTACGGATAGCACGAAGGTTATCATTCAGCTTTTGGGAAACATTGTAAGCCATAATCACACATTTTCTTTCTTCACTTTTCTTTTGGCTCAGGCCAGGTAATCATGTACCTGCCCAATGATGGCATATCTCAAATGCCTGTTTGTTTCATTTTCACTGTTAAAATCAAAATCACTAAAGATGCCTTTGCATGTTTCGATGAGATTTACGACTTCGTAGGTGAGTGTTCCGTTTTCCTTCATCCGCTCGTAGTCCCCATTAAATTCTTCTTCTATAACCGAGCGTATATACTGATAGCGAGATGGCTGCAATTCTTCTGTCATTGCATTGAGGCATAGTTCTTCGATGATGTAGGGTGGTCTTCCTTCGCCAAGAAGCTGCTCAACCATCGGCAATACAGCGTTCACCTTTTCTTCCAGATACCTGGTGACTGAGTAGTCTTCCTGCAAGCTGATCATGAGATCAGGATTGTTGTGGACGATATACGCCCACAACTTTTCTGTTAGCACACTTTGCATACTTCCTGATTTTTAAACACCGAAGAAGGATTGAATAACGGTTGCAACCACCACCAGAAAAATGCAGCTACCAAACCAGGCGGCGGCAACTTTTCCAGTATCCTGATCACCCGCATTCCATTTCTGGTAAACTTTAACTGCGCCAATCAAACCCAGCAATGCACCCACCGCATACATAAGGTTGGTTCCTGCGGAGAAGTAGCTGCGTACTTTAGTATTGGCTTCATTGATACCCTGAATGCCATCCTGGGCGAATGCCCCATAGTGGATGGCCAATAGTGCCAGAGCGACACAGATCATGATAACCTTTTTGCGGTTATTTCCTTTTGTTTTCCTGCTGCACATTTCCATAACACACGTTTATTAAAATTTGAAATCAACTCTTCTAAAAAACAGAGCGGCTTCGCCGTCACACAACCTGTTATTCCTACCACACTTTGCCCTTACGCACCAGGAGGGACAGGGAAGCACGCTCCGTTAATGGACTGCTACACTGCTTCTTTCCACAACAGTTCCACTTCATCTTCCTTGAGTGTAACAGCACCATATTTTTGACACTCGGTTACAATCAGTTCATTGACTGACGACCGAATGGGCGAGTATCGCACGGAAGGGTATTCCTTCAGTACCATGCTCAGATATTGTTTAAATTCCTGTGGGATTAGCTTTCTGCGGGAGGCATCAGCCACAACAGCTTTGAGACGTTCAATGAGATGTTCCACTTCTGTAAACTCATCATCCGTTGTTTTTTCAAAGCTGCTCATTTCTTGCTGCCCCGGTTCATCGCCAGGATCAGACATGCCGTTGTTATCAGAAGATATTGTTCTGAGTTTCGGTTTACGTTTCCCTGAAAGCAGATCTTTGATTTCAGCAGAAAAATACCTTACACCTACAAACAGGTAGTAAATGGCTAATAGTATGGCAACTGCAATAATGTAGTCACTCCATGAAATGTTCTTTAACATACGCTTACTTTTTTCGTTTAACAGTTTTCAATCCGACCCTTTAAAAGCCGTTTGTATTCTGTTGTTTCTGATAGCAAAAGAACGAAGACGAGCAAGGCGTTTCAAGTCCAACTTCTTATCTATTTAAAGTTGTACCCCTTGTACCCCTATGATTATCAGCTATTCCAGAGTGCTGAGAACCGAAATATTTTTTTTAAATTTGTAGTCGGAATTTTGATTGACCGTTATTGTTGGATAGCTAAAAAGCATTGTTATGAAAACAGTAAGTGTATTTGGGTTTGTTGTATTGTTCCTGACATCTTGCACTCAGCTCAAACTGGAGAAAGAAGAAGCGGCATCAGCAATCCGTACTGCGAAGAATTATCCCAAAGTTTATGAGTATGAAATCAACATAACTGATCCGGCAAGCGCCAGAAAGCTATTGGATGCGGGAATGGAGGCGGAGGGATTGATAACTATTGACAAGACACAGAAACTAAAAGATGCCGGACAACCTATTGTTCATTTTACGGAGAAAGCAAAGCCGTACCTTATTCGCATAGATGAGAAGTACGATAATGTACAGGTGGTAAAAGTGGCAGATATGGACGTAGCAGAAATTACAGGCATCCAATTACAGGAAGACAATAAAAGTGCAACAGTAGAATATACGGTTGCCTACAAGAATATCTCGCCTTTTGCCAAACTGATGAAACGTGACCTTTCCGAAAAGAAAACGGAACATGCAAACCTATCCCATTTCGATACTGGCTGGAAGCTGGATAAACAGCGTTGAGACTTCAATATTCATTTATTTTCTTAATCATCTGCTGAAGGGTTTCTATCACGATTTCCTTATCTCTCATTTCTGCTGAATAGGACTTGCTCCTCATGCTGTCATACGATATGTTTTCCTGATAGGGAGTGGATAGATACGGAACGATATTTTTGAATACGCTATTCAGAGAACGTGCCATGACAATTTTCAGGTCGTCCGCCGCTC
This sequence comes from Hydrotalea lipotrueae, assembly GCF_019249625.1. Classification (NCBI taxonomy): domain Bacteria; kingdom Pseudomonadati; phylum Bacteroidota; class Chitinophagia; order Chitinophagales; family Chitinophagaceae; genus Hydrotalea; species Hydrotalea lipotrueae. The sequence goes on from NZ_JAESDL010000006.1 coordinate 16,417, forward strand.
TTAATATCAATGCCATTTGGTCAACGGAGAGGACGGATAAGAGTTTTGTCTTTTCCTTTTGTACAACTTCTTTGGAAACTTCAACTCCTTTTAGGGGAATTATCGAATAATGTACCTGCTTTTCCAAATAGAATACTTCCTGCGTAAACCAATTTGAGACTTGCTTGTGCAGGTCAGCATCTTTTCGATTAAAAATTATCCCCGGCTTTTTGTGATATTGTTTAAACAGTTTAAGATAAAACAGCAACCTGTCCAATTTTTCACCGGGTTGTTCAAGATCATTAATGCTGGCGGCTAATCTTTGTGTCAGGTTATAAATGTAAGTTTTACTGTTAAAGTTCATATTGATGAGCAATTCATCAAGCCTGGAGTAAACAGCAGCCTCATCCATAGGTTCGAGATGTTCCAATTCTAAAACCAGGTCTTTTACATAAAATATTTCCTGAAAAATATATGTATGCTTATCGGAAGGCTGAATTAGAAATCTTTCCAATTCCTGCTTCAGTATTTTAAAGGACGGGAGGTAAGTCTCATAATCACGCAGACTCTTATCCACCGACAATAGCCGCTTTATCAGTTCTTTTTTAAGAACAGCAAGATATGTAGCAGGCACTCTTTCATCTATGCTTAGATAACTTGTAAATCTGTGCTCAATCAAAGAGAGTAGCTCATCAATGCAGGCAATTATGGTGTCTAATACCTCTCTTAAAGGCTTGCTATTTTTAATAAGGGCAAGGTCTTCCAATGCCTGATCTAATAACGTAATAAGGCTTGAATGATATTTCTTTATCAGGCATCGGATTTTTGCTTCGTCATTCAGATTAAATACGGTGGACTTAATGGCAGTTTGAACCTTGTTCTTTTGACATATTACCTGATCCTTGATTTTTGCAATATCAACAGGTACGGCAACATCAATCTTGCTTTTTGCCGGATTCAATGTTACGGTAACCAAAGTATCCAGCCATTCCAATACGTAACCTTCACACATACCCTCTACTTTAGTTTTAGCGACTATTCGCCATTACAAAGGTAGGATCGCGAACAAGGGAAACCTATACGGCATTTCTACTATTTCCGTACTCAAATAATAGTAAATCAGTTACTTGTAGCCTATTTTGTGAGTTTATTTATAAGCTCTACCTTATTGGAAACCTCGGCTTTCGCAAAGATGTTTTGGATATGCTTTGTTACGGTCTTTTCTGAAATAAATAGCTCTTTTGCTATATCCTTGTATGTTTTCCCTTTAGATATAAGGCGAGCTATTTCAGTTTCCCGTGCGGTAAAATGAAATAGCTTACAGCTCTGCTCGAATTTTGAGGGGGAAGAGTGAGCCATATTGTCAGTTTCCATATTCTTGCTGTTTTTTAGGGCGGCAATAGACGTGCTGATTATTGCCTTTTGCTGCCTTACTATATTATCAAGTATGGTTTCAATTTTCTGACTTAATTCCTCATATGAAAATGGCTTTGAAATAAAATCTATTGCCCCAAGCCGCAGGCCCTTCAAACGGTCGGTAGGTGTGGATTTGGCTGTCAAAAAAATAATAGGAATGTGACTATACTTATCTTGCCCTGAAAGAGTTTTGGCGAAAGCGTAACCATCCATCTTGTCCATCATGACATCAGAAAGTATCAAATCAGGTATTATTGGCATTTCAAACAACTTCTTTAATGCTTCGGAGCCATTGTGCGCACCAAATACATTGTAGTTAACACGGAGTTTGTTTGAGAGGAAGTTAATCATTGCTATGTTATCCTCTACCAGCAATATGGTCCTTCTTTGCGGATCATAATCACTATCTTTTACCTCATCGTAATTGAAACTATAATTGAGCTTGTTTAACGTGTCCACTTCCTTCACGGGTTCATCCTTTTCGGTTGGCTTATATAGGGGAAGAGTAACAATAATTTTTGTACCACGCATCTTATCTGGATTACTCTCGACAATAACGGTGCCGCCAATTCCTTCAACTACTTTCTTTACAATTGGCAAACCAAGCCCCATTCCTTGAAGGTTGGTGTTTTTATGCCCTATTTGATAATACGGCTCAAAAACTTTTTTTTGCAACTCTTCTGGAATACCAATCCCTGTGTCCACTACTGAAAAAATGATCTCATTATCCTGACTTGTCAATGAAATGAGCACTTCACCATCTGGATCGGTGAATTTAATAGCATTCTCAACAATATTATTTACTATCCGGTGAATGGCGTTGGGATCTGCTGTAACAAAAATATTTTCATCTATGCACGTGGAGCACTCAATCTTATGTTTCACACAATAATGCTCGAACAATGGAAGGCTGTCCCGTAGGATACCACTAAAATCAGAAACCTGGTTATGCTTATATGTATCGATTCCCTTTGAAAAACGTTCGATATCGAACAAGTTAATTACATCAGCAGTCAGTTTATCTACACCACCTTTTATAACATCTAATTCTTGAACAGTACCATATTTGCTGATATACTCATCCAAGTAATTTTTTATAAGTGTTAGGGGTGTTTTGGTTTCATGAACAAGGTTGATAAAGTTATTTGTTCTTTGTTCATTAATCTTTTCCAGTTCCTTAGTACGCTTACTAACTTCGTCTTTAAGATCAGCATTCCAACTCCTTAATCGCTGCTCTGACTCCATCAGTTTTTCGTGCTCAGATCTCAATTCCCTGATATGCCTGTTTACCTGCAAGCCGAACAATAGCAGGAAGCCGATGTTCGTGATTAACGCCTCAACTGCCTGACCAAAATTAAAATAAGTGATTATCGGCAGACCGACCCATGGTGTTAAACTAAAGAGCAACACAACCAATTCCTGCCGGGCCTCAATGGTGGAAAAATCATTGTTGGATTTATACCCAATGGCTTTAGCCAGAGAGATTATCACCCAAATTGCATACAATACCGGAATAATAAGAAGGTTTTGTGCATCTTTCAAAGCCGCGGTAAGCCAAAAAACAAGGACAAAAATGCAGTATGGCAAAATCAGGAATAGATAGATGCCTTTATAGGCGTGAAATTTCAGCTTTGTTAGGCCGAAGGCTTTATATACATAGTATGGGAAGTAGCAGGGTGTAATGAAGCCCGTAGCATATGCAATCACTTCCTGTAAGAAAAATGATCCGGGCAGTTTCGGATCGGGAAGCAGCCCTCCCGTAATATTATAGGTAAGGAGGAGAAAAATAAGGATCAGGTTAAGTGTAGTAGTCTTATCATCTGGCCGCGCTAAGCGAATTATTGCCAGATAGAAAAAGATAACTATTTCTATGCTCACAAAAAAAAATGTGACAATGTGCATTTGTGTTCCAAATACCAACATTGTCGTACTATTTTACATCCCTCTTGAAGAAATACAAATGGTATGTCAAATCCTGTTCGTTGTAAATTTCAAATCCAAATTTTTCATACCAGGGTAAATTCTTAACGGTCGAAGTTTCCAGGTAAATAGGGCGGTTATTGTTGTTACTGTAATCAATAATTTCCTGAAGCAGTTTACTGCCGATTCCCTTGCCTTGAGCACCAGGATCAACGCCGATGAACCACAGATACGCCATCTGAATTTTAGGCTGAATGCTGCTTATGAGCTTTTCTCTTTTTAAGGTTTTACTTATATTTCCGAAGCCAACAGCTTGCAGGATAAGTTTTATATCCAACATTGTTGATCTTAAGGTAGCCTTCTTTTTGTCGGGATAAACAATGAGTGCGCAGGCATTATTATCGTCTGAAATAAACACATCACCAAAAGCGGTACAGATTTCAAAAGAGTAATCCATTAAAGCCTGTATTCTTCTTTCTCTTTTAGAGTCTTGTTTAATTATATAGTTCACACTTAAATTAGTATCAAAAGATTTGGTTAGTATATCAACCACCAAATTCTTATCATCCCGCTGTGCCTTTTTCATAGTTTGAATATTTTGTGAATAGTAATTTTTATTTTTATGGCCATCATATTATCGTATCAATCCTTCTTGGGCTGCAGCAGTTTTATTTACAGTTTTATTTTCTGAATACGAACTGCATTCAGAATAGCTAACAATGCAACTCCTACATCAGCTATAACAGCTTCCCATAGATTAGCGACCCCACCTGCGCCCAGGATTAGTACAATCAATTTCACCACCATTGCCAGTATGATATTTTGCCAAACGATGCTTCTTGTAATCTTACCAATCTTAATTGCAGAAACAATTTTGGAAGGCTGGTCATTCTGTATTACAACATCCGCCGTTTCAATTGTGGCATCGCTCCCTAATCCACCCATTGCAATGCCTGCATCAGCTAAAGCAACTACTGGCGCATCGTTTACGCCATCGCCTACAAAGGCAATATGTCTTCCTTCAGCCTTTATCTTTTGAACTCTTGAGACCTTGTCTTCCGGAAGCAAATCACCATAAGCTTCATCAATGCTTAATTTTTTTGCTATATTATCTACTACAGCCTGTTTATCACCTGAAAGCATCACAGTTCTTATATTGAGCTTGTGCATTTCTTCAATAGCAGTAGCTGCGTCTTCTTTTATTTCATCGGCAATAGTTATATAACCGCCATATTTATTACTGACTGCTGTAACGACAACGGTATCTACCAGGCTTTCTATTTCAGGAGGATAACTAATGTTATATTTTTTCATCAGTTTTAAGTTACCTGCCAATATTTCTTTCCCTTCGATAGTGCCTTTTAAACCATGCCCGGCTATTTCTTCTACATTTGTTGCAGTTGTATTGCCGATGGTATCCCCCGCATAATCAACTACAGCCTTGCCTACAGGGTGGGTTGAGTTTTTTTCAAGAGCGGCAGTAAGTTTTACAAGTTCTTTTTCATCCATTCCATTCGCAACAACTTTTTGTACTTTGAAAACACCTTTGGTAAGTGTTCCAGTTTTGTCCATCACAACTGTATCCACTTTTGTCATTACATCAAGAAAGTTTCCGCCTTTAAATAGAATACCGTTCTTTGATGCTAATCCAATGCCGCCAAAATATCCTAATGGAATAGAGACAACTAAGGCGCAAGGGCAACTAATAACAAGGAAAACTAAGCCGCGATATAGCCAATCATTAAAAATATAATTATCTACAAAAAAGTAGGGAACAACCACTACGGCCAAGGCAAGGAAGAAAACGATAGGCGTATATACTTTGGCGAACCGGGAAATAAATAACTGCGTTTGTGATTTTCGTGCGGTAGCGTCCTGCACCATTTCCAATATTTTGCTTAGCTTACTATCTTTAAATAGCGCTGTTACTTTTACTTCAGAAACAGTGTTTAGGTTAATCATACCAGCTAATACTTGTTCCCCTTTATACTTTGTATCCGGCCTGCTTTCGCCTGTAAGGGCAGCGGTATTGAACGATGCCTTTTCGGCAACAAGCTCACCATCAAGGGCTACTTTTTCACCGGGCTTTATTTGTATGGTTTCTCCTAATTGCACTTCCTTCGGATCTATGACCTGAGTGTTGCCATTGCGCACCACTGCTACTTCGTCAGGACGGATGTCAAGCAACGCTTTAATGCTTGCTTTGGCTCTTCGTACCGCCGCATCCTGAAACCATTCGCCAATAGTGTAAAACACCATCACCGCCACACCTTCCTCATATTCTCCTATGGCAAATGCGCCGATGGTAGCAACACTCATTAAGACGAACTCATTAAAAATATCACCTCGTTTGGCTTTACGGAAAGCCATACGCAATACATTCCATCCGGCAAGCAAATAGGCTGTGGCGTTTATAACAAAAGCTATGGTCTTGGGAAGCGTTATTTTAAAACCATATTCCATTATCAGCAATACGGTAAGAATAAATAACGCTATTAAAAGGTTCCAATGCTCCAGCCATTGGGGTTTATCAGGCGTTACTTCCGAGTCGTGATCATGATCGTCATGGTTGTCGTGGTCATGCTCCTCTTCATCATCGGAATGTCTATGTTCAGGCTTTTTATCAGTAACTTTTGTTGGATGAACTAACCTCAAGCCGTTGTCAATTTTTTGATCGTTATTATTTTTCATGAAAATTGAATTAATAAATAAAGTATGTTATAATGCCTGTAGCAACTAACGTTATTCCGGTTATTACTCCTGCATTGTGCTCCAGCGAGTGCCAGTTGGCTTTCAACAATCCCTTATATGCAAATCTTACCAACAGCACCATACCTGTTGTAGTAATGGCTAAATACATCAGTGCAATAAACCAGATAAGCCATTTACTATGTGCTCCGGCTAACAGGAAATAAGCTTCAATTTCCAGGCAAGGTGAAAAGAACATCGCAATAACGAGTGCAGTGATAATGCTATTTTTGGATGCCTTCTTTTTAATATCGTTATTAATATGAAAATGCTTGTGATGATGATGGCGGTAAATAAAAATGAAGCCCAACGCTATTAAAATACATGGAGCAATTAAATGTGTGAACTGCTCCACATGAATGGATAGTTCAGAGCCTAATACACCTAAAATAACGCCTATCAAAATAGTGCTTAGCGCATGAGCAATAGCGGAGACAAGAGTTACCTTTTTTACTTCTTCAATCGTCCAGTTTTCTTTCCTGCCAATAGCAATTACCGGCAGCCAGTGATTGGGTATCACAGCATGTAATAAACTCAATAGTAAACTTCCTATAATGATGCTTATCATAATACTTTATACGATTGTTTCTCCATACCCTCACTTCCTCTACTTAATAATTTTCCGGTTTGACAGGTTTATATCTTAATCTGTTCCTCAATAAAACCTTCTTCCTCTGTTTGAATGGTTGTGTGTGTTATTTTGAATTCGTCTCTCATCTTAGTATTAATGGCTGTCAACACCTCTTTGGGACTTACATTTTCCATAACTAATACGTGTACACTCATTGCATTCATTCCAGATGTAAGTGACCAAACATGTAAATCATGTATAGATATTACACCACGTATTGAATTAAGTGTTGCCTTAACATCTGCGAGATTAATATTAGAAGGCGTTCCTTCCAGCAGAACGCCTACCGCATCTTTTAACAGCACCCATGTTCGTGGTAAAATGAAAAGTCCAATACCTGCTGATATAATAGGATCAGCATAATACCAACCTGTAGTCATCATGATAATGGCAGCCGCGATTACGCCAATGGAAGTTAGCATGTCTGACAACACTTCAAAATATGCTCCTTTCATGTTTAGGCTTTCTTTTGAACCTTTACGCAGGATAAGCATACCAGTAATATTTACGGCAAGCCCAATGGCTGCAACAATGAGCATATCTCTGCTTGAAACTTCCGGTGGCGATTTAAACCTTTGCCAAGCCTCGTACAAAATGTAAAGTGATATGAAAATGAGTACAACAGCATTCGCTAATGCCGCAAGGATTTCCGCCCTGTAATAGCCATAAGTGCGCTTTTCTGTAACAGAACGTTGCGTGATATTAATAGCGAACAAAGCAAGAGCAAGGCCCCCGACGTCGGTTAGCATATGTCCTGCATCTGCAAGTAATGCCAGGCTTTTGGTAAGAATTCCACCTATTACTTCAGCAGCAAGATAAGTAAGCGTTAAACCTAATACCAGCTTTAGTTTCCCTTTATTTTGATACGATGTGGATACAACTTCCATCTGAAATAATTTTATGATAAGGAATGCCTAATCATCCATTCAATTAAATGGCTTGCAACAAAGTGAATAGTGGTGAAAGCAGTATCACGCATTTCCAACAATTAAGCTTCATACTATTTATTTTAATGATTAATAAAGAAGTAAATAAGGCATGTGCAGCTTCGGGAAGCTGCACATGCCTTACCTTGTTTTAGCTCACCTGAACGTTGCCGTGATGGGCATGACAAGCGTCTGCGCATTTGCGACATTCTTCCGCACATCTTTTGCAATGTTCATGCTCATGCTTTCCGGATTCTTCAGCGCACTGGCGGCAAACTTTTTCACAGATAGCCAAAAACTCATGAGAAAACTCGCTGTCTCTGACTAAAAGCTTTGCACCGAGAAAGCACACTTCCGCACAATCTCGGTCGAGTTCAATGCAATGTGCCATTGACGTTACATCCTGTTCATCAAGGCAGGATGCCGCGCAATTTTCGCAGGCTGTAGCACATGCTAAAAGCTGCTGAATGAGGGCTTCGTGTTTGTGCCCTGAATGGTGATGACCACTTTGTTGATGTTCCATACTATTTGGTTTTTAAGAGTGAAAAATCCTATCTATTTATAGTTATGTAAAGCTATCAAAGCCACAATGCAACTCAATTGCATTCTTTATAAACAATTGTTACAAACGCCTCTCGCTACTAAACTTAGTTCCGCCAGTTTGAACTTATCAGGAAGACTTATTTCAGGAATTTGCACTTTGGGTAAACAATACAGTTCTTTACAAGCCGTGCAATAAAAATGAAGATGCGTGTCAGAATGCAATCCATTATTACATTCGTTTTGGCATAAGGCATACTTTGCTACTTCTGCACCATCTTTAATAATATGTATTATACCTTTTTCTTCAAAAGTTTTTAGCGTTCTATAAAGCGTTATCCTGTCTGAACGTTCAAATTCCGTTTCGAGATTACCCAGGCTAATAGCTGCAGTTTGTTTTAATAAATATTCCAGCACCAGTAAACGCATGGCGGTTGGTTTAATTTGCTTGGCAATAAGCATATTTTCTAATTCTTTATTCATTTTGCTTGCCTGCTTGTTTGTTGATGGTTTAATCTGAACTATCTAAATCTCCTTTGTTATTTGTCATTTTTTTCTTCCATCCTATGTACCATTTCTGCCGCTCCAATACGAGAAGGAAGTACAATGCTAATGCTCCGAAGATGGCAATAAGAAACAGGTCGAGACCAACAGCTACGCCAACGGCAGCGGTACACCACATAGTGGCGGCTGTAGTTAATCCGGTAGTTGTATGGGTATCATTACTTTTATAGATAACTCCGGCACCTAAAAAACCAATACCTGCAACAATGCCTGCTATCACCCGCCCTCCGGCTGTAGCTTCTCCAAGATGTTCAGCAATGGCAGTAAATAATGTTGAGCCGATACAGACGGCTGCATACGTTCTAATACCAGCATCCCGCTTGTACTTCTCTCTGTCGTAGCCAATAAAACCGCCTAACAAAAAAGAGACTGCCAGTTTTAATACGATAATCAATTCAACACTTATACTCATTTCAATATTGTTTGCATTGGTGGGTCAGGAGGCCCTGCTGACTGTAATCGTTCTTCCATAGGGTAAGAACAAAGCAGGGTTCCGACCCGTATCATTTATTCTTCCTCTTCTGTATTATTCATTTTAGACAGCAAGTCATAAGCGCCTTTTATAACCACTTTGCTTTCCATATTAAACTTGGCAGGAAGTGTTACAGCCGTAAATCCATTCTCTGTAACACCCGCACCCACCTCAACTCGTCTGAATTTAACAGCGCTTTCTTCAGCCGCATCTTTGCTGTTTTCATTTTTTTTGTTGGCAGCAGCCACTGTATCAGCACTGTTCTCTTCTAATACAAAAATGTAGTTGGTTCCACCTGCCTGTACTACTGCCTGCTGTGGCAGAGCGGTGGTTTCTGCAGCGCCAACTTCTACAATGGCGTTAATAAACATGCCGGGTATAAGGTTTGGCGAAGGGTCTAATATCCTGGCACTTACCTGTATGGTTCTGTCCGCATCTATATCCTTACCTATTAAAAAAACTTTGGCATTGCGCTCCATACTGTCGCCGGTAGCTTTGAAGCGCACCGTTTGCCCCATTTTTATCTTGGGCAGGTCTTTCTCAAACACTCTTATTTTGGCAAATATGTTCTTGGTACTTGCCATATCCGCCAATACTTCATTAGGTCCTACATATTTTCCTACATTGGCATAAACGTGTGTTACATATCCGCTGATAGGAGCATGAATACTAACTCTTGGTGTAAAATTCCCAGGTCTGATATTCGCAGGGTTAATATTGGCAAGCCTTAGCTTTGATTTTAAACCTTCTACACGGGCTACCATGCTGTTATATTCGCTGCTGGCTTTTTGCAATGATTTACGTGCAGCAATATTTTCTTTTACCAGTTCTTCCTGGCGTGCCAGATCCTGTTTTAAAAATGCTAACTGGCTGCTGCTTTCCAAATAATCCTGCTGCATTTGCAAAAACTCCGGATTTTCTATAGTAGCAATCACCTGCCCCTTGTTTATGTATTTGCCCTCAATAACGGATGTGCTTTTAATAGTGCCGCCATAAGGTGAAGTAATACTTATGGATTGGCTGGGCGGAACATCAATGGTTCCGGAAGCTTTTATATAGCTGCCCAGGTTCGTTATTGTTACCTTGCCTAATTGAACATTTGCTGCGTTATATTGGTCTTGTGTAAAGGCTACGAGATTAGGATCGTGTACATCTGCTACCGCTGTTTCCACTTTGGTTTCTTTGGAAGTACAGGCTGCAAATAATAGGGTAATTGCGAGCAAGCTTTTATACATTGTTTTATACATACTAATTTTTTATTTAATTTTTACAGACCAGAAATAAGCTCCAGTTCTATAGCTGATTGGTTATATTGATTGATGATTTCGATGTATTGGCGGCGAACGTTGTTGGCATTATTTAAGGATTGAGATAATTGGTAATAATCAATTTCTCCTGCTTCAAATGCTCTTTGAGAGGTGCGGATAAGTAACTCTGCCTGTGGTAAAGCGGTATTGCGGTAATAAGCAATTTGGATTTGCAATCTCCGAAGGTCCGAGAGGAGTAAAGTGCCTCTTTGTGAAAGTTCGAAATAAAAGGCATCTACTTCTGCCTGCCGTGTTTGCATGTTTATCTCTGCTGCCCGTATTCTTGCTTTTTGTGGTTTTGCAAAAATCGGGATGCTAATTCCAGCTTCAATGCCCTGAAAGCGTTTGCCCACACCATATTTCTTCTGCCCGCCATCTACCTCGTAGGTTCCAACCAACGACTGGTTAAAATACCCTATACTGAAATCAGGTAAAAGTTTGCTTTTTTCAACACGAATTTCCTTTGCCGCCACTGCTATCTGGCTGCGCAAAGCTTGCAATTGCGGGTTATTGCTTAGTACAGAGCTATCCAAACCTAAAGCAATGGTTTTTTCCTGCAACACGGTATCTTCAATACCCCTAACGGTGGTATCATTCATAAACTTCCCTAACAGCCTTAAGTTAGTATTGATGTATTCGGTAACCTGCTTTTGTTGGGCGATAGCTTCCTGCAATTGCGTGTTGGCATTGTATTTCTCCAGAATGTTGGTTTCACCCGTTTTGAAACGGACATCCGCCGCTCTCAGCACACGTTCATATAAGCTTATTAAACTGTCTGCCAGCCTTCGTTGCTCATTCCGGTAAAGTAATTGATAATAAACATTTTTTACCTGGTAGGCTATTTGGCTTTGGTATATCTTTAGTTGAAAACGACTGGCATCAATAGAAGCGTCCGCCAGTTCTGACAGTCTTTTTAGATATACCGGGTTAGGAATGTTCTGCGTAACCGTGATATTGTTATCATAAGGTACAGGACTATTGTATTGACCATAAGTAAGATTAATGTTTGTTTTACCAATATCCCTGGCGGCTCCTTTTAATGCCTGTTGGTACTGAACGCCCAAGTTTCCAACTCTCATATTTGGGTTTACGCCCAACGAACTGCTTATTGCTGTTTGTAAATTCACTCTATTGCCAACAGGAGCCTGTGCATAGGACAAGGTGCTGCTACCTAATAAAAAAATAAATATTGCTATTGCTGGAGGTATTTTCGTTCTCCTTTTTTTGATTTGAATTTTTTCAAACAAAGTATAAAGTACCGGCAGTACAATGAGCGTTAAAAAAGTAGCAGTAATCAACCCACCAATTACAACCGTAGCCAAAGGTTTTTGAACTTCTGCACCAGACCCATGTGATAATGCCATTGGGAAAAAGCCTAAAGAAGCAACGGTGGCGGTCATAAGTACCGGTCGTAATCGTATGGCTGTACCCGTAAAGATAATCTTGTTTAAATCCCTCATACCATTCTTTTTTAGCTGGTTAAACTCACTTATCAGTACGATGCCATTCAACACGGCTACACCGAACAAGGCAATAAAACCGATGCCTGCAGAAATACTAAAAGGCATTCCCCTCAACCATAAAGCGAATATGCCGCCTATAGCAGACATAGGGATAGCTGTAAAAATTAATAAAGAATACTTGATGGATCCAAAAGTGAAGTAAAGCAATAGCAGGATTAAGCCTAAGGCAACAGGAACAGCAACGGATAAACGTTTATTTGCTTCTTCCAGGTTTTTAAACTGACCGCCATAAGTAATGTAATAACCTGGCGGCAATTTTATTTTCGCATCAATTTTTTGTTGTATCTCTTTTACTACAGAAGCAATATCCCTTCCCCGAACGTTAAATCCTACAATAATCCTTCTTTTTGCGTCTTCTCTCTGTATTTGGTTAGGTCCTAATTGATAGCTTATATCTGCTACTTGTTCCAACGGAATATTTTCCCCGTCTTTAGTAGTAACGTAGAGCCTTTTCACGTCTTCAATGCTTTGCCGTTCGGCTTCCTGCAGGCGTACTACCAAATCAAACCGCCTTTCTCCCTCAAACACTGTACCCGCAACGCCACCGGCAAAAGCTGAATTAATTGCCTGGTTAATGTCTGAAACATTTAATCCGTATTGTGCTATTTTATCTCTATTTAGTTTTATCGAGATTTGTGGTAATCCGATTAACTGTTCCAGATATAAATCTTCAGCGCCTGGTACGGTAGGCACAATAGCGCCAATTTTTTTGGATAACTCTGTTAATACCTGAAGGTCTTCGCCAAAAATTTTAATACCAACATCCTGTTTAACACCTGATAATAATTCATTGGAGCGAAGCTGAATTGGCTGAGAGAAGCCAAACGTAACACCGGGGATAGCTTCCAGGCTTTTCTGCATTTTTTCTGCCAGTTCCTCACGTCCCGTAGCACTTGTCCATTCTGATTTTGGTTTTAATATAACGGTAACGTCGGCTGCTTCAATGGGCATGGGGTCAGTGGGTATTTCGGAGGATCCAATTTTTCCAATTACTTCCTTTACTTCCGGAAATTTTTTCATTAAAATATCGGAAGCCTGTGTTACTTTATCAATGGTTTGGTTTAAGGAACTGCCGGTAAGCAGCCGTGTTTCAATGGCAAAATCGCCTTCATCCAACGTGGGTATAAACTCACCGCCTAATGAAGAGAAGATAACTATCGAAACCGCCAGTAAACCCACAGCCAGACCTACTACCAATAGTTTCATTCGTAATGCACCTTTTATGAGCGGCTCGTACCATCGCTGAATACGATCCATCATCTTATCTGATATATTCTTTTTATGGCTAATCTTTTTACTTAACAGTAAAGAGCTGACCATAGGCACGTAGGTGAGTGATAAGATTAACGCACCGAGAATAGCAAAGGAAACGGTTTCAGCCATTGGGCGGAACATTTTTCCTTCTACACCCACTAAAGCAAGAATAGGCAGGTAAACGATAAGGATGATGATTTGACCAAAAGCCGCAGAGTTCATCATTTTTTTGGCGGCGCCTCCTACTTCTGCATCCATTTCCGGCTGGGTCAGTTTCATGCCTTTTCGGTGCGCTATATGGTGCATGGTCGCTTCTACGATAATCACCGCTCCATCTACTATTAATCCAAAATCTATTGCTCCGAGGCTCATTAAGTTTCCGGTTACGCCAAATACTTTCATCAGTGATATGGCAAATAGCATAGCCAAGGGAATTACAGATGCGACTATTAATCCTGACCGTATGTTTCCAAGAAAAATAACCAGCACAAAAATTACGATGAGCGCACCTTCCATCAGGTTTTTTTCCACTGTATCAATAGCCCGGCCCACAAATGCACTCCTGTCTATAAAGGGTTCTATTGCAACCCCTTCGGGCAATGACTTTTGAATTTGTGCCATTTTTTCTTTCACCCTGTTAACCACCTCATTGGCATTGCTTCCCTTTAGCAGCATTACTATACCACCCACGGCTTCTTTATCGTTTCGGGTTAAAGCACCGTAACGGTTGGCGGCACCAAATCGTACGGTAGCTACATCGCGTATGGTAACCGGAACACCACTTTCTGTGTTTTTTACTACAATTCTTTCAATATCCCCCAGGTCAGTAATTAAACCTTCGCTGCGAATAAAGTAGGCGTTGGGTTTCTTATCAATATAAGAGCCACCTGTGTTTTGATTATTCTTTTCAAGGGCTGAAAAGATGTCGGATATAGAAATATTATAGCTTCTAAGGCGATCAATGTTTAAGGCAATCTCATATTGTTTCAAAAAACCGCCAAAGCTGTTCACCTCTGCAACACCGGGAGTGCCTAATAATTGTCTTCGCACAATCCAGTCCTGAATGGTACGCAAATCCATTGCATCATATTTTTTTTCATATCCCTTTTTGGCATATACTACATATTGGTATATCTCACCCAATCCTGTTGAAATAGGTGCCATTTCAGGCTGACCCAAACCCGGCGCTATGGAATTTTTTGCTTCGGTTATCCGTTCCGACACTTGTTGGCGTGCCCAGTATATATTGGCATCATCATGAAATACTACGGTAACTACGGAAAGTCCAAAACGGGAAATAGAACGAACTTCTTCAATTTCCGGAATGGTTGCCATTGTTTGCTCTACTGGAAAAGATATAAATTGTTCTACTTCCTGAGCCGCGAGGGAAGGACTTACGGTAATGATTTGAACCTGATTGTTGGTAATGTCAGGTATCGCATCTATAGGCAGTTTTGACGCACTCCAGGCACCCCAAATAATAAGGGCAACTGTAAAAATGCCTATGATGAGCTTGTTCTTGATGGAAAAATCAATAATTCTATTTAACATTTTTTAAAGAAGGTTAATATCCGGTAACCAAACGATAGTATCTAATGACAATGGCTATGATGGCGCCTATCATTAAAATGGACAGGATAATTATAGAAATGGTTCTAATAACCCTGAACTGTGGACGTTTAGAAACTTTGCGTTTCTTTTTACCGGATTTTGTTGTCAAAACTGGCGTGTATTGAAGACAAAACAGAAATACCTATTTAAGGAAATAATAAGTAAGCTGAAATAAGTTAAAGAGGAACTATGCCAGTTGAGGAGGTTGCCAGATGGACAACGAAACGCCTTCGATAAAGGATGAATAGAAGGGATTATATTTTTTTGTTGATTCAGGCTTAAATAAAACTAATTTTCCTAAAGTTTGTGGGATAGGAGTACCTGAGCAACAGGAACAACTACAAAAAGGAGAACAACTATCTGTTTTAGAATGATTATCCTGCTGATGAGATTGTTTTACTACTACTTGTTTTGCGTTGCCCATTGCATTAGCACCATCTGTACAAGGCATACAGCTTAGTACTAAAACAATAATGGATAATATGAAGGCAATAATTTTCAAGTTCGGCAAATCTATGTACAATATTTTTAAAATGCAAATCTAAAAATGTAGCATTGTTGCATAAGTTTAAGCCATAAGCGTATGGAAAGCATTGTTTTGTAACCTCTGCCCCGAGAGTACTGGGCGTTAATTTCAATGCCACAGACAAGATAAGTAATAGCAGGCAGATATAACGTTAGCGCTAACCACACTTAGGTCACTGCAAAGTAAAACACATAGGTGTAAACTCCTGACTATAGAATATAGAACCAATGTTGAAACTTTTTCCGATAGCCATTTCTTAGAAATACGTCGAGATCCCAAACTGAAAGCCTGATAACTTTACCGGGGGATTTCCTAAAATATCCTGCTGCCAATTATGACGATAATTGAAGCGAATAACCGTTTGCGCTGTTGGCCGCCAGCTAATGGCCGGAACTATGGAAAACACATCATCTGAAATATTACCACCTGTTGATTTAAACGTGCCCTTATTCCAGTCAAGATATTCCAGGCGAAGTGCAACATTTAATACGGCTTTCTCAAATCCAAACATACTTCTTTGCAAAACAGGCTGCACAAAATCAATGAAGCCGCCTTGCTGTTTTTGCCCAAATTGCTCTGTATAGGTTTCAGGTACATCCACAGTTACCCATGCCCATTCTCCGTTAATATAGGTTTTAATTTTCGGAAGCATTGTATTGAAATCTACTGCAAATACATTTACCCGTCTTTTCTTATCTAATATCAATCCATCTTCTTTAAACTTATTGTAGATACCACCCATGTAGGATAATCCCAATTCACCGACTTTGCTATTCCGTAAAGCAATTTTTCCTGTCAGTAAAGGACTACCATTAAAACTTTCCTCAAAACGATCCTTATTTTCTTTGCTTGCAGGTAAAAAGGTTTTATTCTCGGAATTGGCGATAATCTTATCATCAAAACCATTGGTCAGGTATGCTTCATAGCCAATCACCCAATTGTTGGTAAACTTCTTTCCAAATACCCCAAAACCCACATTACTCCAGGTTGCCGGCAGCATTTGCGTAGCGGAAATAGGTCTGTCCACAAACTCCCATTTGGGGCCGTCGTGATTTTGATTGAATGCACCGATAGGATTCATGACTACACCACCTCGAAAATTTAATAAAGGTGCAAATTCAAAATCAACAGACGCAAATTCAATATTGATTTCTTTGGTTCCATCTTCAAATTCTATTTCGGATAAAAATTTTATTCTTTTTGCAATAGAGGAGGATACGAATAAGGTTAACCTGCGCATCTGGAATTGGTGACCTTCTATAACTCCATCTTCACTCAAATACTGATAGTTCGCTTCCACGTAGCCGCCTAAAGCAACTGGCAGCTTTCCAACCTGGATAAATGGCCGGTTATATACTGCATCCATATTTAATTGCAGACCCGATGTGTCTTTTGAAGGTTTTCTCAGGAGTGCAGGGTCAATCTGCCCAAAAACAGTATTCAGTAATAAAACTAATGGAAGCAGTAAGCCTATTTTTTTCATGATTGCTTTCTGAGGTCTATGAATAATTCATAATTAGTAACAGTAATGGGGAATGTTCGCAAACTACTATCCGCAGGGCCATTAGTAACCTGTCCCTTGTTATTAAATTCGCTGCCATGTGCAGGACATTGTAAAACATCGCCAGAAGCCTGCAACTCCGTTCCCTGGTGAGTGCACTGCATCCACAAGGCTGAATATTGTTCATCGCTGAACCGATATACACAAATCGGATATTGTAAAGCATCGTTTCTTACAATAATAAATGTTCTATAAGCTGTGCTTCCTTTTTGCCTGATCTTAAATTCATCCTTACTTACCGTCAAGCCATCTTTACCAAGATTTCCCGAAATATATCGTGTAGTTGTGCAAGATGATATTAAAGATGAAATCGCTGTGGCTGATAAACAAGCTGTACAAGCATTTACAATAAAATCTTTTCTCGTCATGTTATAGTGAAACTTTACAATGATTCCAGGAATTTGATGATTTTTGCCTTGTCTGCTGGTGATAGTTGCTGAAAGCTGTTTTTACTTTGTTGTGCTTCCCCGCCATGTAATAGTATTGCTTCCTCGATGCTTCTGGCTCTGCCATCGTGCAAAAGAAAATACTGACCACCTTGTGAGTTTTTTGAAAGTCCCAAACCCCATAAGGGTGGAGTACGCCATTCAGGTGTTGTTGCAGAACCTTCCGTATAGCCATCATTCAGGCCGCTACCCATGTCGTGTAACAACAGATCCGTGTAGGGATGAAATGTTTTATTGGATAATGCTGCAATGGATGATACGCCAGTTGTCAATGTTGGCGTATGGCATTTACCGCAACTTATATTTATAAAAGTCTGTTTACCGGCATTTACATCTGCATCATTTTGATTTCGTTGAATCGGCGCTTTCAGGGTCTTGAGGTAAAAAATAACAGCCAATACAGTTTGATTGGAAACTTCGGGATCAACTTCCTGGTATGTATAAGTATCATAATGCTCATACGTTGAATTAATGCCCATATCCTGGTTATAAGCATTGGCTGTTTGTTGCATCAGATCATAAACGGCAGCTTTTTTACCAAACCTGCCGATGTATTTACCGTTCTGTTCTATTGTGCCAGGTCTTAGTGTGGTGTAAACTGGTGCGGTTATCCAGTTAGGGCGGCCCGATATGCCATCACCATTTGAATCGTTTTCATCTGCCAGGGCAAGTAGGGCGGCATCTGTCACAGCATCTAAAAAGCCAAGCCCGGTATTTGCTGGTGGCATAAACCGGGAGAAAGTGGCTCCTGCGGGAATTTGCTCGAATTGAAAACCAGGAATTGCCCGATGCTGCAATTGCGGGCCGCCAGAGTTCAGGAACTGATTGCCAGTGCTGTCAGTTTGACCGAAGCGGGTAAGCATAGTAAACGGGTGACCTTTTCCATCCCCGGCATGGCAAGTACCGCATGATGTCGCTACGAACAAAGGGCCTAACCCCGTTTTCGGGGTAAATATTTCATCATTGAAAGCTATGTCGCCTCTCAGAAATATTGCATTTTGCTCGTTGGTTAAACCCTCAATCGGCCCATCCAGTAATTCATCGTCAGGCGGAGCTTTGGGTAATATCTTTTCACAAGCCATTGCTCCGGCAATTAACAGTATAATGAGGCTCATGGCTTTTATTTTCTTCATAACAGTTGCAAATATTAAAGTCACAATAATACATAAATTAGAGTAGCAAAAATAATAAATTAGGCTATCCTAATTTATTATTTATATAGGTTTAGCTAAATTGCATCGAAATACCTTAAAATCGTGCATTCATTTACAGAAGAAAATTATCTAAAAGCTATTTATAAACTACAGGAAACCAATGGGGAAGTAGTGGCTACTTCTGCCTTAGCACAGGTAATGGGGGTCCATTCTCCCTCAGTGACCGATATGCTAAAAAGGATGGCCTCTAAAAAACTGGTGATCTATCAGAAATCCAAAGGGTTTAAACTCACTGAAAAAGGAAGGCAGGTTGCTGTTGGAATTGTCCGAAAGCATCGTCTTTGGGAAGTTTTTTTGGTAGATAAGTTGGGATTCCGATGGGATGAAGTGCATAATATTGCCGAAGAACTGGAACACATTCAAAGCGAGCTATTGGTGAACAAACTGGATGCCTATCTGGGTTATCCCAAAGCAGATCCGCATGGCGATCCGATACCGGATGAAAACGGAAAGCTGAAAAAGGTAAAAACCCAACCGCTTACCTCTGCTCCCCTCAAGAAAAAGGTTACTATAATAGCTTTAGGTAATTCTTCCGATGAATTTTTACGGTATCTCGACAAGATTGGTATAACTATCGGAGATACTATAGAAGTATCAGAAATTGAGGACTTCGATAAGTCCGTTACTGTACTGCATAAGAAAAGCTCATTCAGCCTAAGTAATGAAGCTGCCAACTTTTTGCTGGTTAATGTATAACTTCTAAACCAGTTTGTATTTAAGAATTTGCTTAAATACTGTTTCTCACTATCTTTGCGACATGGATAATAATACCTGTATCAGATTATTTGCAGACCATGAACAAATAAACAATTGTAAAAGCAAGTTGAAGACTGCCCAACGGTCGTTTAGTCAGCTATCCAATATTTTAGCTTTAGCCGGTAATGAGGTAAGGCTGAAAATTATTTACTTATTGGAAGTTGAAAAAGAATTGTGCCCTTGTGACCTTGCTGATATTTTAGGCATGAGTATTCCAGCCGTATCACAGCATCTAAGGAAATTGAAGGATGGGAATATTGTTGAAACCAGGAAAGAGGGGCAAACAATTTATTATTCACTTACACAGGAAAATCTAAAGATTTTAAAACCTTTCTTCAAACATATTAATGTACAAACTCAAAAACTGGAAACAGTATGATAAGTATAAAATCAACAGGCACATTTACCGGTGCAGGTGTTCTTACTGCTATTGCAGCTTCGCTTTGTTGTATCACACCTGTTATTGCACTGCTTGCAGGTAGCAGTAGCATTGCAGCAAATTTTTCATGGATAGAGCCAGCAAGACCTTATTTGATATGCTTATCAGTTGGGGTATTAGCATTTGCATGGTATCTTAAATTAAAACCAGCTAAAACAAACGATATGGATTGTAATTGCGAAACAACTAAGAAGGCTTCATTCCTTCAGTCCAAGACTTTTTTGGGAATTGTAACTGTTTTTGCTATACTGATGATGACTTTCCCATTGTATGCAAAAGTGTTATATCCAAAAGCAAAAGTACAGGCAACAACACTTTCAGTAGTTGATAATAAACAACAGGTGAAGTTCACCATACAAGGTATGACCTGCGAGGCTTGTGAAGAGCATGTAAATAACGAACTGTCTAAAGTAAATGGAGTATTAGATTATAAAACTTCTTATGCCTCCCGGAGCAGTATCGTCACTTTTGATAAATCAAAAGTTGATGAAAAAACAATTGAGGCAGCCATTAATAAAACAGGATACAAAGTAAAAAGCTATGATTTTATGAATGCAGATAATACAGGCGTTTCATTCTATGAAGCCCCATTAGTTTGTCATGCAGCACCATCAATTGGCTGCGGTAGTAAAGCAAAGTTTCTGTTAGTTGATTTGGAGAAGTATACTGATGCAGTAGAAGGAGCATGGTTAAACAAGACTGGAACAGTCGTAGCTGTTAAGTGGAATACTAAAACAGATGAAAATAAAAAGGTTGATATCATTAAAACAGTTAGTACCAATCACAATATTGAGCTTACTACTTTAGCCCAAACAGAAGCAACTGATTATGCTAATACATTTCCAAGTAGTAGTGAATGGTATAAGGGCAAGGAAGTTGATAAATTAAGTAAAGAAGAAGCTGGCATTATTGCAAAGAATACTATTGCCAGTTATAAAGAAAAGAAATTAATAAAGCCATCATTTGAAAAGGAGTTCCAGGCAGATATTGAAAAGATTTATACTGATCTCTTTCTTTCAATTTCTTCGTACAAAGATTTAACGACAGAGGCATACAATAAAGTAGAGGGCCAGATACAACAAGCCGGGGAAAAATATGTAGGCAAAGGCAAAATGCTTCATGTAGAACTTTGTATTGCATCTGAAGAAAGTTGTGAAAAAGATAAATCATGTTCACCAGGAAACGGTAAATCTTGCTGCGATAAAAACTAATAAAGAATGGAGAAAACACTAACGCTACAATCTACTATTACTTGCCCCGAATGCGGTTTTCAAAAAGTTGAAACCATGCCTACGGATGCCTGTCAATACTTCTATAAGTGTACAAACTGCGAAACAATATTAAAACCAAAGCAGGGAGATTGTTGTGTGTTTTGCAGTTACGGCACAGTAGCTTGTCCACCCATACAGATGAATAAATCTTGTTGTGCATAGGGTTATTAAAATAGTTTTTTATATCATTATTCTTCTCGGAATAGTGCATATTAGTTTTGCTTTTCCTCTATACATGAATACCGATACACTCTGGTTTGTAGGCGCAGGTATGGCAATTATTTTTTCAGGACTACTTAACCTTCTTGCAATAGACAGAGGCGGTTCAAGGTTCACAAAATGGATAGCAATAATAACAAATGCAATTAATTGTGCTATGTTTTGTTTTGCTTTACCCATACAGAAAGAACCACAGGTATATGTAGACATCCCTATTTTTTTTGATAACTACTATAGCTTATATAGTTGAATTAACGAGGCATAAAAGTATTAAGCAATAAGAGTATGAAAATGAATAAAACTATTCCTACCCTTCCGGTTCAGGATACTAAAGTTTCATGTGCGTATTATACAAACAGGTTAGGTTACTATTCGCCACCAGGAGGAAACATTTGCTATTGCAGTTCGTGATGATATTGAAATTCATCTCTGGCAGTCATGTGATAAATCCTGGAAATGGAGAAGCATTTTTTTAGCACTAAACCCAGGTACAGCAAGTTGCAGAATACAGGTGCAAGGTATAGATGAACTTTTTGAACAGTACAAAAAACAAGGTGTCTTATACAGTTCATACGGTAGTTCAAGAACAGTATTGGGGTCACAGTGAATTTCCTGCCGTAGATAACTACAGAAATCTGCTTACATTTTACGAAATAATAACTTAAAGGCGAATTAACTGTTTTTGTGAGAAAGCCTCCACATGCCCCACCACCCAGCTGCGGCTAAAGGTAGAGCGGTAACCATACCCGGAAAGTATCCGTATGGCTCATCCGTGAGGAGGGGAAAAACAAAGTGTGCCAATTCAATAATACCGGTCGAAGTAAAAAATGTCCATGCCAGGTAGTAGCCGAAATCGTAGCCGCGCTTAACAAGGAATGGTATAAGAAGCCATGCACCAATCGGCAGAATCAACAGCGAGATCACCAAAAGGGGAGTAATTTCCGGAACAGGAACACCGGTGATTTTATCTCCAACAACTTCAAAAAACTTCATACGGTTTTCTTCCACTTTATGCAGGAAGATAAATACCAGAAGAGTCACCCAGTAAGGAGCTTTTATAGCGGCAAATGGAACTTTTGCCGGGTTAATGAGCCATAAGAAAAATCCTGTTAGATAGCCTATAAGAAATAGAAACGCAATTAACCATCCTGTGTAGAAATAACCGACTATTGGTATCATCAGGGAAAACAGCAATGCAAAGACAATGGTTGACCGTTGTTTTTTCATAGTCAATTATTTGTGTGAACATTTATAAATTAAATTTCATTTCTTGTATTCTCACCGCATTCAGATAGCACGTAGTATGAGCACAATACTTTCACACCAGGTGCTAATCCAATACTCAGCCAAAAATTTTATTGGCAGTTTATGTCCTTTCATTTAGTAAGTTACTGTAAGCCCGGCTCCCAAGCCCATATCGCTATCATAATGTGATGATAGGCTGATATATTTTGTCAGTATGTAACGAAAGCCTGCCATGTATTCTTTATCTGTATTTATCATCATATTGAAACGCAACCGGTTTGTTACGGGCACATCTTCCCTGCTTAATTGAAAACGCAATTTGCCGTCGCCATCTACTCTCATATCTGCAACAAATAACATAGGCAATGTGTAAGCAATACCTGCTATTACTGTTTTGCGATTTAGTTTGTTGCTTGTTTGTCCAAACCAGTTTTTTTCTTCGCTTCCAAAAATGTTTTTAGGACCGCCTTCCATTTTATAATGATAATCAAAACCCACATAAGGAAACCACCATTACATACGACCCAAATACCTGCCTATCATTGTTTCATTCTCATAACCATGATGGTCGTTATAACCTAAATGCCATAGTGTAGTTGCCTTCCATCTTGTATTAGCTAACATTAACTGTCCGTCACTACCGTTGCTTTCTAACGCCGCACTTCCCATCAGGTGAAACATCCTGTCATCTGCAAACAGTTTTCGTTGTGCCAGCTTAGGGTCTGGTATGGCAGGGTTAGGCAGGTTATTATCATATCGAAACACTCTGCCCATGCCGCTCATCATGTGGTACAAGATGTGGCAATGAAAAAACCAGTCCCCGCCTTTTTCACTTGCGGCAAACTCTATGGTATCTCTTTCCATCGGCATAATGTCCAGTATATTTTTTAGCGGTGCATAATCTCCCTGGGCATTCACAATTCTGAAATCATGCCCGTGCAGGTGCATTGGGTGGCGCATCATGCTGTTGTTAAAAAGTATTATCCTTACATTCTCTCCTTTCTTAATTAATATCCTGTCGGCTTCTGATACTACTTTGTTATCAAGGCTCCAAACATAACGGTTCATATTGCCTGTCAAATCAAATTTTAGTTCTTTCCATTGTGCATTGGGTAGTGTTGTTTTCTTTGTTGCCCGTAGCATATCATAGTTAAGCGTAACAATATCTGTACTGCCTTCCATGGCCATATTCATCATATCATGACCTGTGTGGTTCATTTGCATTTTATCCTTGCTCATGCTTTTTGATTGTGCGGTGTCTTCGGGATTTTCTGCACCTGTTATTTCAGGGTACATTACCGTGTTCATATCCATGATTTGGTTTTGCATTTTCATTCCTTCCATTTCTATCATATTGCCTTTCATGTCCATCATGTCGTTCATCATCTTCATGCCTGCAAAGTATTTGGGTCGCTGCATTTTAACGGCAGCAACTTTTTCGCCACTGCCCAACCATAGCGAAGCATGTTTTGTACGGTCTTCGGGTGTTACTAAAAATTCATAGCTTTTATTTTCGGGAATTGTAACAATAACATCATAAGTTTCGGAAACGGCTATTATTAATCTATCTACTTCAACGGGTTCAACATCGTTTCCATCGCTTGCTACTACTGCAATTTTACCCCCTGCGTAGGAAAGCCAGAAGTAATCCGATGCACCTGCATTGGCAATTCTTAATCTTACTTTGTCGCCTGCTTTAAATTGTGGTTGCTCATTCTGGTTTTTTCCATTCAATAAAAAGTTATCATAGTATATGTCTGTCAAGTCCATTGCATTCATTCGCTTCCATTCGTTGGTAACTTTTGTTTTGAAAGCTCCTTTTTTTATGGCTTCTGCATAACTTTGTGTACTCCCTTTTTGAATAGCAAACCAGTCTGTAGCTGCATGTAAGCTGCGTTGTACTTCTTTGGGGTTCATATCTGTCCATTCACTAATGATTAAAGGAATGGTTGGTATATCCCATTCTTCTCTTTTGTTCATAATAAATGCACCATACATTCCAATTTGTTCCTGTAGTTCGCTATGGCTGTGATACCAGTGTGTACCATGCTGCACAATGGGAAACCTGTAAGTATAGGTTGAATGTGGTTTTATTGGCATTTGTGTGAGGTATGGTACGCCATCTTCTTTATTGGGCAGAAATAAGCCATGCCAGTGCAGCGATGTACTTTCGTTCATCAAATTATGCACTACAATTTCTGCCGTATCACCTTCCGTAAATGTGAGTGTGGGCATTGGTATTTGCCCGTTTACTGCTATGGCTCTTTTTCTTTTCTTACCAAATGTTACAGTAGTATCGTTAATGTATAAATCGTAATGTACAGTATGTGGTGGTGTATGGTTTACAATGGTTTTTATTTTACCTAAATCGGCTTTGGGCATAGGCATGTTGTGCATGTTATCCATCTGCATATTGTCCATATCCGTTGCTTTGTCTTTGGCAGTATCTTTTTTTACATTCTTATTATCCATAGGCATATTGTGCATGTCCGTAGTTTTTTTCTTAACGGTGTCTTTAGGCATGGGCTTATTATCATGCTTTTGCACAGGCTGCTGCTTTACCTGCTTTGGTTTCTCTTTTACCAGCTTCATACCGCACTTCGGGCAGTTGCCCGGTTTTGTTGCATGTATCTCCGGGTGCATGGGGCAGGTATAAGTAACCTGTTGCTTTTTTTGCTGCGCTTCTTTCTTACTCATGTCCATGCCTTTCATATCCTGCGCCTGTGCAAAAGAAAAGCCGGTAAGAATGAGTATTAATATTGTTAGTTTTTTCATTATTATCTTTTTACTGTTTGAATAATACCTGACCTTTATTTGTCCAGTTCCTTTAGCTTGCCCTTCATCTGCTGTATTTCTGCCTGCTGGCTTGTAATGATTTTATTTGCCAACTCTTTTATTTCGGGGTCGGTTAAAGATGCTTTTTCTACCATTAATACTGCTGCGGCATGGTGTGGTATCATTGATCTTAAAAACTGCTTATCTTTTACGCCTGCCTGCTGCTGAATGCAGAGAAAAAATATAACTATACCTGCAACGCCTGCACTTAATAAAATGATGTTTAGTTTCTTCTTCATGTACATACTGCCCATTATCAACAATTCAATTATTAGCATTAGCATTGTCATTAAGCCTGCCATGTAGAATTGGTTGATGTTGGGCACTACATTGGCCAGTTTATCTAATTGCATACATGAGTATGTACATGGCAATAAAAGACAGCACTATCATAAGCGCCAGCTTCTTGTACATTGCAGCACCCATTTGTTTTGAATGCTGATGTGCTTCGTGTTTCATTTCCATGATTTGAAGTTTTAAATGTTATTAATTATTTGCAGCAATCTTTTTTGTGAATAAAAATTGCTTTGAAAATGCTGATTAATATTTGCTTTAGTTTACGCATGACTGTTTAGTAATTTGCTGAAAGGCTATCTGCTGTTTTGTTCATCCAATCCATAATCAAATCTTTTTGCTCTTTTGAAAGCCTTGCATTTTTGTGCATCATTTTGTAAGATGCTATTGGCATTTCATCGTCTTTAATTTGGTTGGCAATGCCTTTTAACTTACTTATTTGCCTGCGGTCGGTATAGCTTCCAAAATCACTAAAGTTTAATTCGTTTTTGCCGTTATTAATATGCCTTGCCATCATCCATGCCATTGGCTGAATGTTGGAATACCAGGGATAGTTGGTATTGTTGCTGTGGCAATCGTAACAAGCGATTTGTAAAACCGACTGAACATTATTTGGCACAACAAAAACCTTTGCAAAATCTGTTGGCAACACCTGCACAGTTTTGTTATGTGCAGGCTGTATAAACTGAATGGCAATGAATACAACCAATAAAGCCAATAGTATTTTCTTTGCCCGGCTCATGGTTATTTGATGGTTTCTTTTATTGTACCGCAATCAGGCATTTTGCTGCCTAAATAGGGGTTCTTTATTTCTTTTACTTCACTAATCCATATTGCTCCTTTGCCATCGTTTGCCATCGGGCAAAAATCTTTGTATAAGGTTTGCCCGCCGTTGCCAAACGTTTTTATAAGGTCGGCTATATCTTTACTCAATAGTTCAAAATGCTCTCTTTGGTGGTCTATCTTGCCTGCATTGGTCCCTATATGTTCTGCATGTTCTTTCAAATCATCTGCTATATCCATGTAGCTTTTCATTTGCGCTTCCGATAAACTTTTCATGTCCACTTTTGCCAATGTTGATACTAAAACATTGCCTGCTGTGGCTGCATCTTTACCATTGTCTTTTGCCAAAGCATTTTTTAATTGCAGATAACCGGCAATTATTTCTTTTGCAGGAAATGCTGCGGTATTGCTTGCTGATGCAGTTTGCGAAGCAACTGTATCGGTAGTTGTTTGCTGATGGCCTGCCATTGCTGTATCATTTTTTGCATCTGCCTGTTTTGTATCGGTAGTATTGTTGCTACTATTGTTGCAAGCTGCTAAAGTGGCGGCTGCTATTGCAATGCCTATTAATATATTTTTCATTTTTGTATTTTTTAAAATAATGCCTTTAGCCCTTCATGTACTGAAAAGCTGTGAGCAGGTGAATAAATTATAAAGTTGTTTTTACGCTGCCGCAGGTAAGCATGGCATTGCCGTAATAAGGGTTTTTGATTGCCTTATCACTGCTTAACCATGATGCTTTTTTCATGGGACAATATTGCTGGTATACAGGTTCGGCAGAAAGCTTTACTGTTTTTGCCAACTCAAACATATTGTTTGATAAGGTTGCAAATTCTTCCCTTTGTAGTTTGATGTCTTTTGATTGGGAAATAGTATTTGCATCTTTTAACAGGCTTGACCTGGCATCATCATTTACGGTTTGTTTATCTGTGCCGTTGATGGCTTTTACCAATTCACCTGCATTGGCGGCAGCCAATGTTGCGTTGCTGCTTACTAAAGCATCTTTGAGTTTATAGTAAGCATTGAGTAATTGTGTAGGTTGTGTTTTTGTACTATCTTGTGCAAAGCTTTTTTGAGTGAATGCTGTTGCGAGTAATGCAAGCATTAAAAATATCTTTTTCATTTTGATTTAATTTTTATGTTGAAAACAATAGTTAGAGGCATAACAATTCCTGTTATGCTGAAAAACATAAAATCAAATCATATTTGAAAACTCTGTATGGCTATGCGTATATCGGGTATGGGCGGGTGATGCTGTCGAACAAAGTATTTGGACGAAGTATTTACCTGTGATGGGTAGGCAATGTTTATGTTATAGTAAGTAGCAACAAATGCTGTAAAAAATACGGGGCTTACTAATTTGGCTGCTTGCGGAACTGCTTTATCTGTCTGTGAAATTTTCAGCACTTTGTCATTACAGCAATCATCTTTTTTGTCTTTGTCAGTATGCTTGTGTTCCTTCTTTTCGTGATGATGTTTTTTGCCATCTGCATGAACATGCACTTCTGTTGCTTCTTCATCGTGATGGTGAGTAGTATTAAAGCCCATATCTACGCCAACTGCACATGCAAAGCCTACCACCATATTGAAGCTGAATATGATTAGCAGGAAGGCTGCTTTTAGTTGTATAGAAATTTTTTTACTCATTTATTACTGATACAAAGATACTGTTATTTAAAAGACTGTTGTAATTCAATAACAAAAAGTAACGTAGTCTGTTTAGCTGAAATTACATAATATGTAAAATATCTACATATTTCTTGACAAAACGGTCAGACAAAAATTATTGAGTTGTGCTGTAGTTCCACTGCATTAGCAGGGCAGCCTTATATGATCATCTATGCACTTCGGGCAGAGGCATTGCAAACACGGCAATATTTACCGCCCAAGATCGAAAATTTCTCGTACAAGTCTTGGATCTGATTCCAAAATGATACCTTTGTAACAAGATATTCTTGAAGCGTTTTTGCTTTAAGTCCTGCACTGAAACTTAGGAACTTTCAAAGGTAACGGGACATAAGTGGAAAACGCTCATGCTACGGCGTGGGCGCACTTATTCGTTACCAGGTTTCCTAAGACCTCAGTGCGGTAAGCTGTTGCCTGCGCTATTTTTTTACAGGCGACAAGTCAAACGAAAACATTAAAAGTAACGTAGAATGACTTCAGCCGAGCACTTCCCGGATTTTGCTTACACTGCAGGACAATTGTCCAAGTTTCTTGCTGCGAGTGATTTTTTCACCATCATGCTAAAAACTGGTGAAATCATACATTTTACCCCCAAAGATGTACCAGCGTTTCAAAAGTGGCTGGAGAAAAATAAAATACAGAATATCAGATCAGAGGACGGATGGGTCATAACTAAAAAAGCATAAAAACCCGACACTATGTTCTGTAGTTCCAGCGCTGCTTTCTCTAACTATAGTTTAATTAGCGTTTTTTCGATTTGCTAATTGGATCTGGCAACTCAATATTTCCATAGAACGCCTCCAATAATTCGCAGGGGCTTACGCCTATTGCCAATGCAATAAGGTAAAGTTCCTCCGCCCTCAAATGGCTACGCTCATTTAGCGTCAGCTCATTCATCCGAGCTTTTGTTAATCCCGTTTTCCTGGCAACCTCTGCTTTGTTTACAGATTTCTGCGCCAGGTATAAACCGAGTTTTGTCATTGATTATTAGCTTTTTCTATACTTATGTGAGCCTTAAAGATATAAAAGAGAGAAAAAACATACCTATGTTTGGCATTTTGGTATGTTTTTCATTACTTTAGTTATGTTTTTCTATACTATTGACAAATTTAACCGACCTCACGAACCTCGAGTGCCAATTAATTATGTTTAAAACTCGTTCACCATGAGAAAAACCAAATCAAAGAAAGCAACATCACAAAAGCCAAAGCCAGAATTAAAATGGCAAACAGGCAAGTATGATCGACATGCACAATTTAGTTATCATTTGCCCTATCAGTTTCTTTTGTTATGCAAGTTGATGGATGTAACACCGGAAGATATTGTGCGTGACTTCACAGAGAACTTATCGTGTGGTAGTTGGAAAAGAGAAGGACGAGATAAAATAAAAGAACATATCATCAATTATTTTATCGAACATGGGTATGGCCAGCATCACTATAGTGAAGCTGATATTCGTGAAATTTTCAGGGAAATGGACGCTTTGGGATTGTTATTTCCGAAGAATGGGAACAGTAAACTAATTGACAAGTATGCAGATTGGCGTGACAAACATTATAAATACTGGTTCAAAAAGTGGTTTAGAAAACCCAGGCGAAAACTTCAAAACTAACACGCCTTCGCTTATAATCTCACACGCCGAGTTGAGATAACAAAAGCAATTTCAAATTTGACATTCAAATTATCCAATAACGGATGAAGCCTTTTACCATATACCATCTCTTTTACAACTCATTCCTGTCGGTTCAACAATCTTTGGTGAATATAATTGTTAAGGAAGCAGCCCCTAATCTTATATATCTATTGGGAGCTTCGATCAGCAGGCGTAGAACCGAAAGCATATTTCAACAATCTGCCCCGTCTTCGCATCAAATATCCAGTTGCTTTCTCTTTATTCTAATGCAAGACCTCGCCAACAAAGAAACACACGACTGGCAAGATAAGTTAGAAAATAACTGCAAAGCGTTGATGCCTGTTACCATTATTGTACTGCAAAAATCATCCTTTGAAGAATGGTTAAATAATGGCCACCCCTTCGCCACAAGTGTGCAACAGACTGCGCCAGTTATTTACAAATCGGGAAAATTTGATCTTCCAAATTGCATTCTTTCAAACAATGAAGAACAGATTAAATCGCTCGAAAAGTTCCATCTTGATGGGCTAATAAAATCAAAGGAGTTTTATGCCGGGTCTGAGCTATTCAGGATCAGGAAGCAACATGCTATGGCTGCGTTTATGTTGCATCAATGTGTTGAACAATCATTACGTACAATCCTGAAAATTGGGACTGGCTATCACGCCAATACACATAGTATTGACAGGTTAATTCGCTATACTGGTTTAGTATCATATCAACTACCCGACGTGTTTCCTCAGAACACTGAAATTGAAAAGCGCCTATTCTGTCTTCTGCAAAAGGCTTATATAGATCCTCGATACAAAGAAGATTACCGGATAGCTAATGATGATCTTTTGCAATTAACAGAAAAAGCTCAGCAGATTATTACAATCGTATCAGAGGTGGGAAAACAAATTTTATCTTCAATGAGATCAACCTTATCATAGTGGAAAAAGAGATTTTAGTATGAAAACGATTTTACAAGTCTTATCACTTACAAAACGAAAACCAGGAGAATTGATTGAGGATCTCTATCTCAAATATCACCAATTTTCACTTGGATGATTTCAACGGAGGTCTGAAATTATGGCTGCATATAGCCCTTGTGAACGAGCAAAGCGCTATGATGAAGGGGCATCAAGGAAAGACCTAATTGACTTTGTAGATCAACTTTATAGGCTAATCGAAGTATGGACGTCTGGTATCATATTGACATCTGCATTGCCTAATCAATCCCCCATATGAGTAATAAAGAAAAAAAGCCATTTGAAGGGATGGTTTTGCTATATCTGTGAACATCTGTTTCCCTCCAAATGACTTTGCTACGCTACAGACTACTTAGAACTAAGCGCCTTCAGTTTTTCACTGAGTTCGGTCAAACCTGTTTTGGTTAAATAATCATCAGCAATTAGATGTAATTCGTCCAATGCTTCCTTTGGAATACTTTCCAGCAAAGCGGACGATTTGTCATCGTCTTTAGCCATCAACCCACGCTTGAGGACACTATGCAACAACAATACGTTCTTGCGGGAAATCCTCATGTCAATCTTAACTGTTTCACTCATGCCAGGGATACTGAGAATAGTATCATACACTTTGGCTACATCACTCGTTGTTAGCATAATCACACGGTTTTAATTTAAACAATACTCACTGCACAAAAGTAAATGACAAAGGTTTTTGCATCCTCATCAAAATATGATGAGGATAGGTTAATACAATATCGCCTGTTTAACTTCGCATAGTAGAACTGAATGTGTGTTTGAAAATGTGTGGTTATGAATTTCAGAAATAAAAGGCTTTCCGTTAGTGAAGCCAAAGAAATAGACATAGTTCATTTCCTTGCTGACTTAGGTTATGAACCATCAAAAATTAGGAACAACGATTATTGGTATTTTTCACCACTTCGGGATGAAAAAACGCCTTCCTTCAAAGTTAATCGCAAGCTGAACCGCTGGTATGATCATGGCCTCGGTAAAGGTGGTAACCTGGTTGATTTTGCTATCCTTTATCACGGCTGCACCGTTTCTGAATTTCTACAGAACTTAAGCGGTAATCTTTCCCTTCAAAAGCCCTCACTTCAGCAGTCTATTACCAGACCTGAACCTGAGAACCAAATAAAGATTTTGGGAGACTTCATACTTTCCTCGACAGCCCTTCTAAGCTACTTGCAGCAACGCCGCATACCTGTTGATATAGCTGACCGCTATTGCCGGGAGGTTCGGTACGAACTCAATGGAAAAGTTTATTATGGTATCGGCTTTAAAAATAACCTGGGAGGCTTTGAAATACGCAATCCTTACTTCAAAGCCAGCAGCTCGCCAAAAGGCATCACGACCATTGATAACAGTGCCAGTGAGGTCATCGTTTTTGAAGGCTTTACTGACTTCCTTTCCTTCAAGGCTATCCAGCAACAAGACCCCGAAGACCGCTTTGATTTTGTAGTGCTGAACTCTGTATCCTTCTTTGAAACTGCACGCCCTTTTTTGGAAAATCACAATACCATCAGGCTCTATCTGGACAGAGATACTACCGGACAAAATTGCAGCCGGTATGCACTTTCCCTGAGCAGTAAATACAAGGACGAAAGCAGCCTGTATCAAAACCACAAGGACTTCAACGACTGGATAGTGAATTTCGGCAAGCCACAAAGGAAACATCAAAAACAGAAGTTGAAATAAGTGATAACAGAACTATAAGAGCCGCTTTAGCTTCTTTAAAGTGCTTTAGCCTCTTATATGCTTTAGAGCCTTTCAATGTCTGAAAGAGGTTCTAAAAGCTGAAAGATTGCAACTTTCTCGCAATCGGCCAGATGAACGGTTGTTAAACAACCGGATCTGGCTGCCCATCACTCGGAACTCGTGGGCAGGGCGTCTGAAAGGTAAAAATGAGTTTGAAAATGTGAAAATGATCAGTGATGAAAGAACAAAATTCAAACAGGACACGCATTATCGGGCTGCGTCTGACACCCGATGAGTATGCTAAAATTGAAAAGAAGTGGAAGGCTTCTACCTGTCGAAAGCTAAGCGATTATGTACGTCGAAGCCTATTCGACAAACCCGTTGTAACGACCTACCGTAACAGCTCCCAGGATGACTTAATGGCAGAACTTACCCGGCTTCGCAGCGAGCTAAATGCAGTCGGAAACAACTTCAATCAGGCCGTTAAAAAGCTCCATACACTCAGCCAGATCGCTGAATTTAAAAGCTGGTTGATAGCATATGAAGTGGAGAAAAATATCCTTAGCAATAAGGTAGATGAGGTCAGAATAAACGTAAAAAAAATACTGGAAATATGGTTGCAGTGATCAAGCCTGGCCACTCTATGCACCGTATTTTCAACTACAATGAGAACAAAGTTAAAGAAGGTGTAGCAGAGTGCATCGGAGCAGAAAATTTTCCGCTGAATGCTGATGAAATGAGCCTTAAGATTAAGTTAGGCTATCTGCTGAAAAGGACAGAACTGAGAGAGAATATTAAACGAAACAGCGTACATATTTCCCTAAATTTTGGCCCTTCGGAAACGCATTTGAGCAAGGAAAAGTTGGTGGGAATTGCCAACGCCTATATGCAGAAATTAGGCTTTGGCGAGCAGCCCTATCTTGTTTATCAGCACCATGACGCAGGTCACCCGCATATTCATATAGTTACTACTAATATCCAGTCTAACGGCAATCGCATTGACCTGCATCACCTCGGCATTCGCAAGTCAGAACCTGCAAGAAAAGAGATTGAAAAAATGTTTGGTCTTGTAGTCGCCGATGCCCATGCAAGAAGGCAGGCATTCAGGTTAAAACCTATTGATGCAAAGAAGGTACAATACGGGCGTACGGAAACAAAAAGAGCCATCACCAATGTACTCGATTCGGTACTGTTTAAATATCACTACACCAGTCTGCCGGAGCTGAATGCAGTATTGAAACAGTACAATGTACTGGCGGATCGGGGCAGTGAACATTCAAGAATTTTTCAGGGTGGCGGATTGGTTTACCGCATACTGGATGAGGATGGAAAGCCTGTAGGCGTACCCATTAAGGCCAGCGACTTTTATAATAAGCCTACTCTGAAATTTCTGGAAGAAAAATTTAACCCGAATGATGCCAAACGACAACCATTTAAAAGCCGCGTAAAAAATGAAATAGACAGGTTGTTTATTAGTAAAACGCCAACATTGGACGAACTGGTAAATCAACTCGAAAGAAAGGGCATACACGTTGCCTTGCGTCAAAATGATGCCGGGTTGATATATGGCATAACCTACGTGGATCATCAGACCAAAACTGTCTTCAACGGAAGTGCATTGGGTAAGCAATACAGTGCCAAAGCCATACAGGAACGATGCGGCTTGAAAGAAGTGATGAAGTCAGAGTTATTACCACAGACAGCTCAAAAAGCAGGCAAAGCTACCCAGCCTGCGCAAGTGACCGACCGCGACGTTAAAACGCTTCCCCAGGATCATACGCCAGCTCCAATTAGCATCCCTGTTGGCAATGCACTGGATGCCTTGATACAACCCGACCAGGTAGCTGATTATATACCCGGTCAGCTAAAGAAAAAAGGCAAGAAGAGAAAAAGAAACAAGAACATTTCCAATAACCAATAAAACGTAAAACAATGGCTGTACAGACAGGTGAGAACGAACAGGCGCTGAGGAAAATTCTGGACATGACCAGGTTGATCAGTATCGTTATTTTAGTGATACACTTCTATTATTATTGCTATGCTGCCTTTCAGGAATGGGAGTTGAGCAGCACTTTCAGCGACCGCATTTTAGGTAATATTTACCGAACAGGTATCTTCAGCAACTTTGTTAAAAGCAAGCTGATTGCTTTAGGCTTTCTGGCGATTTCGTTGCTCGGAGCCAAAGGCCGAAAGGATGAGAAACTGAATTATAAAACAGCTTTCGCCTACCTCATAACGGGGCTGTTGCTCTATTTTGCCAGCTACCTTTCCTTGATGCTTCAGTTGCCTGCACAGGAGAAGACAATTGTTTATATAAGCATTACCGCAATAGGTTTTTTACTGATACTTTCTGGAGGCACATTGCTTTCCCGGATCATTAAAAGCAAGTTCAACAACAAGGATATTTTTAACAAGGAAAACGAGACGTTCCCGCAGGAAGAACGTTTACTGGAAAATGAATTTTCCATCAACCTGCCGGCACGCTACCGGCTTAAAAACAAGGTTCGCAATAGCTGGATAAATATCATTAATCCTTTCAGGGCGATAATGGTATTAGGTACTCCCGGAGCAGGTAAATCCTATTTCGTAATCAGGCACGTCATTACCCAACATATCCGTAAGGGGTTTACCATGTTTGTGTACGACTTTAAGTTCGACGATCTTTCAAGGATTGCCTACAATTCCTGGTTGAAAAACAAGCATAGGTACGCCAAGCCTCCGCGATTTTTTGTGATCAATTTTGACGACTTAACAAGAAGCCATCGGTGCAATCCTTTGGAGCCATCAGCCATGACCGATATTACTGATGCTGCGGAATCAGCCCGCACCATTTTAATGGGATTAAATAGAGAGTGGATAAAGCGTCAGGGCGATTTTTTCGTGGAATCGCCAATTAACTTCCTGACGGCTGTGATATGGTATCTGAAGAAATATAAGGACGGAGAATTTTGCACGTTGCCACACGTCATAGAACTGATGCAGGCAGATTATGACAGCCTTTTTACGCTGTTCAGGACAGAAGCGGCTAAAGAATGCGAGGTATTGATCAATCCGTTTTTGAATGCCTACCTGAATGATGTGATGGAGCAATTAGAAGGACAGATAGCATCTGCTAAAGTGGCTATGGCAAGGCTTTCCTCACCACAATTGTATTATGTTTTATCCGGTAATGACTTTAATCTCGATGTAAATAATCCTGACGATCCAAAAGTAGTGTGCATGGGAAATAATCCGCAAAAGATACAGATCTATGGAGCGGTGCTTTCTCTTTATGTAACCCGTCTTGTAAAGCAGGTCAATAAGAAAGGAAAATTGAAAAGCAGTTTGGTTTTTGACGAGTTCCCAACTATCTATTTGAACAACATGGATAGCCTTATAGCCACAGCAAGGAGCAACAAGGTTTCCACTTGCTTAGGTATTCAGGATTTCAGCCAGCTTCGTAAAGATTACGGCAGGGAGCAGGCAGATGTAATTATGAATATCACGGGCAACATTGTAGCCGGGCAAGTTACAGGTGATACAGCCAAGCAACTTTCCGAACGCTTCGGAAAAATCATGCAGGATAGGGAAAGTTATTCTATCAATAGCGGTGATACCTCTATCAGCCGCTCAAAGCAACTGGAAACCGCTATACCGCCTTCAAAAATATCTGCGCTAAGTTCCGGCGAATTTGTGGGAATGGTAGCTGACGACCCGGATAACAAAATTGATTTAAAAGCCTTCCATTGTGAAATCATCAATGACCACGAGGCGTTAAAAAGAGAGGAAGAAAGTTATAAAGAGATTGAGATAATCCGCAAGCTGGATAGCAGTATGGTGCAACGTAATTATTTCCAGATTAAACAGGATATACAGGATATTATTCAGTCTGAAATGGAAAGGTTATTGAACGATCCAGGATTAGCGCATTTGGTGGTTAGGAAGCAATAACCTCAGTCAACACGCAATAAAAAACATCTCATAGAATGATATATTTTATCCCAAAAAAGTTACATTTATGTCTTAACTTTTGAAGCAAAATGAATCGCATCAAAGAAGTTTTGGATGAAAAAGGTATTAAGCAAAAATGGTTGGCAGAAAAGCTTGATAAGAGTTATAACATGGTCAATGCTTACGTTCAGAACAGAAGACAACCAAGCATTGAAACACTAAGCCAAATAGCAAAAGTATTGAATGTGGACGTTAGGGATTTATTGGTTGCAACAAAAAAAGATTAAATGAATTAGAATGATAAAACATATACATGGCGCACGATGGTGGAAATTCGATTTTCATAACCATACACCTGCATCTGATGATTTTGGCAAAGGTGATGGAATACATATGTCCATTACGCCTGAAAATTGGTTATTAATGTATATGCAGGCTGGAATTGATTGCGTTGCTATCACTGACCATAACTCTGGAGAATGGATAGATAAATTAAAATTGGCATTGCAGTCTTTGGATGACTCAAAACCTGCTGGATACCGAAAACTATTTCTATTTCCTGGCGTTGAGATAACTGCATCGGGTAACATACATATTCTTGCGTTGTTTGACCCTGCCGCCGGAACAAAGGAAATCAACGCTCTATTGGGAGGGATTAATTTTCCCGCTGAACATTTTGGAACTTCTGATGCCGTAAGTCCAAAAAGTGTAGAAGAGATAATAGCGGAAATTCACAAGAAAGGAGCAATTGCTATACCTGCTCACGTTGATGAGGCGTGCGGACTATTTAAACTTACCGGACACACCTTTTCTCAAGCTCTGAAAGCGGAAGAATTACTTGCTATTGAAGTGATCAATAAAACTTTGGAAAAGCCTGAGTTGTATAGGCAATCGAAGCTGTCATTAGCAGAGGTTCTTGGTTCTGATAGCCATATTGCTGCACAAGTTGGAAGTAATTATACGTGGGTAAAAATGAGTAACCCCTCTTTGGATGCTCTAAGACTCGCCTTACACGATTGCGAAGACGGTATAATAAGGAAAGATGAATGTTTTCACGATCCAAACTTAATTAGCAATAGATATTTTATTAAATCAATTTCAGTTTCAAACGGCTTTAAAGCAGGAAACGGAACACCATTAGAAGCAAAGTTAAGCCCTTGGTTATCTTCTGTTATTGGAGGCAGGGGATCAGGAAAATCTACTATATTGAATTATCTGCGTATAGCTCTTGATAGGACGGTAGAAATGCCCGATGAAATACAGTCAGAGTTCAATAAGTTTAATCAGATTGGAAGAAAGAGTGTGCCGGGAATGTTAAGAGATTCAACAATTATTAGAGTAGAAATTTTTAAAGACGGCAAGTTGCACTTAATAATATGGAACCAACAAAATTATACTCTTCATGCGTGGGAAGAAAATTTAGGCGATTGGGGTGTGGGAACAGTTGTTTCTAACATTAATGAGTTATTTCCAATTCAAATATTTAGTCAAAAGGAATTATATGCACTGACGGGTAACCCATCTAAACTAATCGAGCTAATTGACTCACAGTTTGACAAACAAGGATGGCTTGAAGAAAAAGAAAGATTAGTAGAAAAATGGCTTGCCGATAGGGCAAAAGGAAGACAACTTCAGTCTGCTATTTCAGAAGAACATAATCTTAAAGCCCAACTCGATTCCACAAACAATAAGATACAACTTTATGAAAGCTCTGAATACAAAGACACCCTTGGTAATTTCAATAAATTATCTGCTACAAATGAGTTTTTTCTAAGTGCGACGGAAAAAGTTTCACAGTTCATTAATGACGTGGAAGAAATAAGCGCCAAAGTTCCGAAAATCGAAGCAGCCGAAAACGTAGCAAATGCACTTACGCGTGAATCAAATCAATTTCTTCATACAGTACAAAATGCTTTGTCAGAGGCAGCGCAAAAAATTTCCGAATCATTAGCCTTGTTAACTCCTTACAAAGAAGGTTTGCAAATTCAGTTTAATAGTTTGCCGTGGTTTAGTGAATATGAGGCCGCAAAAAGTGCCTATGAAGCTATTTTAGATAAAATTCAAGAACTCGGTAGCGAAACTTATGAAACACTAATCCAGCGGAAAAATTCTTTGACAGTGAGGCTTGCGCAAATTGACTCTCAAAAACAACAGCTTCAAACTTTACGATCAGAATTGCAGACGATTTATACATCCATAATTGACAAGGAAAAAGAGTTAAGATTTAAACGTAAGGCTATTATTAGCAGATGGAAAGAGTTTGACAATGCTGAAAACCCGTTTCTTATAATTGAGTTACAGCCAATGTCTGATGCTGATAATGCAAATGTAACTTTCCGAAAACTTTTGCGAAAAGAAGGAGCTGAGTTTTCAGGCTATATTTATTCGCATGACGAAGAAGCTGGGAATAGCTCAGGCTTGATCGGAACAATAATTAACGAACCCGAGGACACAAGGTGGGCAAAAAGATTAGAGGTAGTTAAAGATTTTGTTTCTGCTACTGAGACTGATACGAAAGGACTTGATTTGAGATTGGCAAGGCATATAAATTGGCTCTCCCAGAATACACCAGAAGATATAGATCGCTTGCTGGTTTGGATTCCTGAAGACAAGCTCGTCCTTAAATTTAAAAAACAAGGACGTGAAGAAGACATTCAAACAGGTTCCGCTGGCGAAAGAACGGCTGGGATGTTAGGTTTATTATTAGCCCTTAATAATATCCCTTTGATTATTGACCAGCCGGAGGATGATTTGGACACAAGACTTATTTCTTCTTTTGTTGTGCCTGGCTTTAAAGCCTTAAAACAAAAAAGGCAGCTTTTGCTCGTGACTCACAATCCCAATATTGCAGTAAATGCAAACTCTGATAGTATAGTTCATATGAACTTCAATTCAGGTCAAATCATAGTTGATGGGAATGACGCTCTTCAAAATAAAGATATAAGACTTGCTGTATGCAATGTGATGGAAGGTGGCAAGGAGGCATTGTATAGGCGTTATTACAGAATCTCTAAAGCATTGAAATAATTAAATACGTAGTCGTTAAGCAAGAAACATGACAACAGAAGTTGAGGCTCTACTCATAAAAAGCAAACTTTTTCAGGTCTTTAAGGACAAAGCATTGAAGCAAGGTAATATTGTCGAGGCACAGGTCACGTCTATCGTTTTGGATGGAGTTAAAGATGCCTACGAAAAATCTAAGTTGATCATCAAATATATGCCCGAATATACATTACACGATGGAGCACACCTCTTCCGCGTTTTGTATAATATGGAAAAACTACTTCCTGAAGAGAAAATTGCAGATTTGTCTATCCCCGACTTAATGCTTCTAATTCTGTCGGCTTTCTTTCA
Organism: Hydrotalea lipotrueae; assembly: GCF_019249625.1. Taxonomy (NCBI): domain Bacteria; kingdom Pseudomonadati; phylum Bacteroidota; class Chitinophagia; order Chitinophagales; family Chitinophagaceae; genus Hydrotalea; species Hydrotalea lipotrueae. The sequence continues at coordinate 56,166 of NZ_JAESDL010000006.1, forward strand.
TGACTTAGGCATGGCTCCTTATGAGTATGAAATTAGAGCTTGGAAACAAGATTGGAAAAATGTAACCCCTGACGAGGAAGAACAATCACTGTATCTGGAATATGAAAGATTTGCTAAAACATATCCGGAGAAATTAGAAGAGATTGTACGATTTAAAGAGAAGAAGCAAGATGCAAAAGCGAGATTGTTAGAAGACTTTTTAATATCAGAATACATAAGAACAACGCATGCACAACGAGCTAAAATAATTATTGCAAAGGAATGGAAAAACCGTGTCAAGTATGGGGACACAGATTTGACTCAGGTGCTCGCTCAAATATGTTTTAGTCATAATGAAGACTCGATGGCTCTTTTAAAAATGGATACCTCATATCTATGTGCAGAAGATGTTATCACAAATGTTCAATTTGTTGGCCTCATTTTAAGACTTGCTGATTTATTAGACTTTGATGCGAAAAGAACACCTTCTGTATTGTTTTCTCACTTAACTGTACGCAATCCTGTATCATTAACAGAATGGCAAAAACACAGGGCAGTGCAGGCATGGAAAATCACCAGAGATGATATTACTTTCTCGGCCAAATGCAATCATCCAGCTATTGAAGCGAGCATTAGAAAATTCTGTGACTACATTGATGATGAACTTAAAAATTGCGGAATTATTCTTGCTAAAATGCCTGAACTAATTGGAACAGCCCCGAATCCTTACAAGATTTCGTTGCCTGTAAGGGTAACACGGGACAAGATTGAAGCAGAAAAGGACATTATTACAGGTGAACCTATCTATTATTATGAAAACACATCTTTTGAGCTTAATAAAAATCAAGTAATAGAATTACTTATGGGAACCAAGCTTTATGGAAACCCAGAAGTAGCATTGAGGGAACTTTTACAAAACTCAAGAGACGCTTGCAAATTAAGTATGGCTTTGCATGAAAAATGGGGTGTTCCTTATATTCCTGAAATAACAGTCAAATACTATACAGAAGGAGACGATGATTTCCTTGAAGTGATAGATAATGGCATAGGAATGAATAAAGAAATTATCGAAAAATACTATTCAAAGATCGGCTCATCATTCTACAAGTCGAGGGACTTTTATGAATTGAAAGCAAAATCTGATTTAAATTTTACGCCGGTTTCCGAATTTGGTATAGGTATTTTGTCTTGTTTTATGATTGCCGATACGATAGAGGTAGAAACAAAAAGATTGAAGGAACAATTTGATTATGATAGGCCACTAAAGTTAATAATAGAAGGCCATGACAGCATTTTTACCATTCTGAAAAGTGATAAAAAAGTACCGGGGACGGCCACGAAATTATTGCTTAGGGAGAAGAATCCCTGGAAGAAAATGACGGAAACGCAATTCATCCATTCAGTTCAGAATGTTTTCCCTAATCCACCTTTCACAGTAAACATTGAGACTGATAAAGAAAAAATTTCCTATACGCAGAACGACTTCAAAAACCTGAATGCTGCTGAATTAAAAGATTATTCATGGAAGGAAGAAGAAAATATAAAAGAGATAGAAATCACAATAGATGAATATGGTTTTTATGGTAACGCAGTTGTCGCAATCTTAGAAAAAGATAATCTTCCAGTTAAGATTATTAATAAGCTCTCCAAAGAAGTGGTAATTGACGAAGAAACTTTTGAGTTGAACATGGAAATTAGGATAGGCATAAATGAGATTGATAAAAGTAGTTCGACAATCGACGTTGATGACGAAGGAAATATTAAATCAAGCTCACATTATAGTACACTCGCAAAATCTAAATCCAGATTCTCTTTACACGGCATAAATTATGCAGGTAATCTATTTCCTGAGTATTACAATAGAGAAAAGAAATCAACTCTAAAATGGCCGTTACCAATACTGATTATTTTTGATGTACAGGGAGAAAATGGATTGGATTTAAATTCTGCTCGGAATGAAATAATATATAATGACAAATGGAACAGATTTGAAGAGACGTTGGCCTATATTATTTGCAAAGGTTTAAAAAAGAAGTTAGCAGAAAAGTATTGGCAGCATCTCTTTCCAATATTGCAAGAGAAAAGTGAATCTGAGAATTTTACTTCAGGTCTTATCAGGTCTAATAATGAATAAACTGCAAAGCTATTGTTTATCCATATTTAATATTGCTATGGGCAAAATCGGAAGAAATGATCCCTGCCCCTGCGGGAGTGGAAAAAAATATAAACATTGTCATCTGAAACAGGAGAATATTGCGGTAAGTACGACCGCAAACTCTAAGGCAATCACGAAGATATCGTTCAGTGACCTCTTAATAAATTATAATTCAGTTCAGCTCCTGGGCTTGTTAGGAGCCTTACAGCTTCATTCAGTCAATCATGGAAGGAACTTTCGGTTTGAACAATTGTGTCTTTTAACTCTGCGAAACTTTAATCCAAATGATAAGCGACCTTTAGCTACCTGGGAGCAGTTGAAAGAAGTTATCGAAAACTATACAGATGGTGCGATGATGGAAGATCCATTGTCTAATGCTTTCACCGAAATCGCTGTTTTTGAATCGGGTAATTACATAGTATATCCGGGTATCTATGACGGATTCACCGATATATTAAACCATCTAACCGAGTGTATATTTTTACATAAGCATAATCTCAATGAAGACTTTGTAAAAACAGTACGCGATGCTATTGGTCTACTTCTTTTTTTGAGCAATAGTGTAGCCAACGATGCAGGGCACTTACCTTATATCTATTCAGAAGGCAGAAGAAATATTGAATTTCCACAGTATGATAATGCAGTGAAATTCACCGATGCAATATATTTCTCTAAAGATTTCCTGCAAGAGTTATGCGATAAAGCCCGATTCGATATTGGCGTGCTCAACGACTTTCTGGTACAATCAGGTTCAGAAGAACTGGAGGAAGATGACCCCGAGAAAAATGTGGTCAACTATAAACCTCTTGTTGAAATTAATAACGATGTTTTGCTTTATATGCCTACAGGCGTTCCTAATGCGCTAATAGGTTATGTTTACCAAAAGGCTAACGAATATGGTTGCTACGATGAACTTATGGAATTGTTGTATGACCGGCAGTTCCATCTTGCCTGTGTTGCATTGGCAAATACCGGCTGGCTGGCAACGGATATTCAGCTTCCAGTGCCTCCCGTTAACCTACCAGTTAAGGAAGCTGTTTTTCAGTTTGACAACCAAAAGCTGGCCTATGTATGCTATATTAAAACAGGCCAGTTAGCATCTAAAGAAATGTTACCGAAAACGAAGAAGGCCGGCGATCCGTTTGAGGAAAGAACCAAAGAGGTTGTACAGTTTTTGAGTACAATTGACTCAAAACAGCCCTTCGGTGTGTTCTGTTTATATATCATTGGGGAAACTGCGAACGACTACTATTTCATGTGGAGCAAACCTTCAATCGGCAATCAGTCGCTGGCATTGAAATACCGGGAACTCTGGACCATTACACATTCTCCAAAGATCAATGCTCTCTCACTCTGGAAATTTGCCAAGTGCTATAGTAGGACAAACGAACTGACAAGACTAATGGCAATGGGCGGAACAATGGATGCTTATGCTATTTACCGAAGAAATCATGGAAGCCTGCTCCATTCTGACGATGCCAATCCAATGGGAGGAATGATGATGATTGTAAACGGAAGTTCGGATGATTTTAGGCGAGAAGTACAGAAACAGCAGCATGAGCATGCTGTGCCTATCTTTTATGAAGGGCAATTGGCTTATGCGAAAGTTTCCCGTTTTAAGAACTATGCACCTATATATATAGAAAAAGAGATCAGCAAGTACCACCGCATAGTAATAGAAAATTTCAGAATGCCAATTTGGATAACCAGCCCGCAAACGAAATCCAGTAAGGAAAGCTGGGCTACCTACGCATGTGAAGCAGTGGCGTTCTGGCTTAATAAAATGGAACCACTATTATCACCGTACGTTAATGAGCAGAAGTTGATTCAGTTTGAAATTGAAATAATCGCAGCAAACGAATTACTCAATGCCGAGCAGTTTGAGATAAAGGAAGTTGATATAGCCCAGGTTGAACTGGGGATTGAAATTGACGCACCACGAATACGTATTTCTATTCCTTTTGACTACCTGTATGTTGTCATGCTTCCCGATAATCGGGCTGACAAAATATTGATCACAGCGGCGTTACAGGGGGTCTTAAAGTACATTAAGGCCTCTGGGAATAGCACTACTTTGACCGAAGATCTGATTGCGACTATGGTAGAGCAAACCTTACGTCCTGCTGGTGCTAAGATGCTATTGTTTAGTGATGCCTCCGCAAATATTAAAATGGACGACCGAAACGTCCCTCCAGTGCGCTACGTAAGCGATACGGATGTTTCCTATATTCTTGACAATCTTGTGAGTTACTTGCCACCTGGTTACGTTATCCCTGAAGAAATTGCCGACAAAAAAGACAAAATCAAACTGTGTGATGATATTGTTTCTGCCCTAATTGAACAAATTACTAATAGGATAGCCAAATTTGATGGTGCTGGACTTCTAAATTGGTTAATCAAACTGAACGAGAAATGTATTCAACTAAGAGAGTTTCGCGAAATACTTATTCCTGCCAAGATAGCCTGCTTTAGCGATTTTAAGGCGGAAGTAGACGAATTGATGGATAGCGAACGCAATCTCGTAACTACTGCCCATGCAACTAGAACTTTGATTGAATTTGTTGCAACCGATATACCTACAGGACAAGTATGGCCCAATTTCGATGACATTGATGAACTGTTAGCTCTCACCAACCAACTCACAGAGTGGGGAGCTTTGAGCGAGGCTATGCGCATGGGAATAGATGATCCTAAAATGGGATTGCTGCCATCAGGAAGAATAGGTACAGATAAAACCGTAGAGCGTGAAGCGTTTAAACCCTATGCCGTTGCAAAAACTGAAAGCGCAGTATTTAAAAATATAGAGGATTTTGAAAACAATTATGTAGCAGTAAGGAAAACAGGTGAAGCAATTGAAACTGAGGAATCGAAGACCCTCGATGCTGCCTTCAGCGCAGAGTTTGGCATCACACTGACTATGCTTTCCAAGATCATCGGCACTTTAGTAAACGAAGGTTTTGTCAAGGCTCAATCCTGCATGATAATAGAAGAAGCTGAACTGAAAGATCTGCTTTCAAAGATTGAAGGGATCACTGGTGCTGATATTAATACAGCATTGGACATATTAACCTTGCTCAAAAGGAAGAGCATTGGGACACCCCCGGATGGATATACTCCGCTTGATATTTTCCCCTGGAGATATAACCGCTCGATATCGTATATACGACGCCCCCTTGTTAAATTGGCAAATAACGGAGTAGTCCATTATTACTTTGGATATAGGCATCTTATGCAGTTCATTGATAACCTTTTTTTTCTGCTATTTTCAAGCAAGCTTCCATCTGCAAAGTCGGAAGAGATGAAAAGCTGGCTTGCAGCCGCATCAGGCGATAAGGGTAATCCGTTCAGGGAAGCCGTTAAAAAATGGTTTGAAGATAACTCGGAATATCAAATTATACCGCATGAAGTCCACATTGACAAAGATGCTCCTAAAGGTCATATACAGGCTGACAAACATTATGGCGATATTGATTTGTTTGTGATTGACCATGAGCACCGAATCATTTATCCAATTGAATGTAAAAACATTCATGGCGGTCGAAATGTACACGAAATGAAAGTTGAAATGGATGACTATCTTGGGAGGGATGGCAAGGATAAAAAAGCAAAAATGCGTAAGCATGTCGAACGCAATGATTGGCTGAACTCTCACAAAGAAGCATTGGAAGATCTGGTTCCCAATGCCGAAAATTATACTATCAAATCATTTATTTTAACAGCAGACGAGATTCCACTCGGTTATCTTAAGAAAGACGACCTTCCGTTGCCAGTAAAATCATTCTCCTTTCTGCGAAAGAATGGGTTGTCTTATTTATTAGACTTATAGTAGATAACAAAATAAGCTAAGTCCATTAGCCGAAGATTTTGTCTTCGGCTTTTTTTGGGCATGTCCCTTTGGGTCGGGTCATTCCAGGGTACGCTTCGCTTCCGTCCCTCTTTCATCGGGACCGGCTCGTACCTCACCGCCTTACATCCCCCTCATGCTTTACTATACAAGTGAATAACAAGTCCTGATTGGTTGAGATAGCAACCAACCTGTTCTGGCATTTTCCAACGAAACGGGTAAAAAGGCAGCTAAGATAGTTACGCCTTCGTTGCTACGAGCGCATAATGCTGCGCTGCGCTTGCACCCTTCGGGACTTATAGCTCTCCGCGCCTCCGTCTCCACTCTGTCGCTGCTTTCTTTTTTCCCGTTTTTTCTTTTGGAAAAATGCTTTTAGGGCAGGCGGGTGAAAAAAAAAGTAAACAAAATGGTTTCACAATTAAAATTAAAAATCATGAACATCATTGGCAGATTAACGAGGGACGCACAAATCAGCACCTTGCCGAGCGACAAACAGGTAGTGAATTTTTCCGTAGCAGTGAATGACAGCTACCGTAACAAACAGGGCGAACGAGTGGAACACACCGAGTATTTCAACTGCGCCTACTGGATTTCAACAAATGTAGCAAAGGTACTCACCAAAGGAACATTGGTAGAACTCAATGGCAGGGTGAGTGCAAGAGCATGGATTGGTGGAGATGGTGAGGCGCACGCAGCACTCAATTTCCATACATCAAAAATCAAATTGTATGGAGGTGGTAAACGGTCTGAAACCGTAGCAGGTGGTAACAGAAACGACTCCGCAGTACCTGCTAACAATGGCACAGACGATTTGCCTTTTTAATCATTCATTTTCATTTATCAACTTTTAAAAATTACAATCATGGCACATAATCTTAATTATAACGAACGTACAGGCAAATACAGCTTCTTTAGCGTACAGCAGAAAGCATGGCACAATTTGGGACAGATAATAGAGCAATATCCCACCAGTGCCGAAGCTATCAAATACGCAGGGCTTGATTTCGAGGTTATCAAATCTCCCTTATATACTCGTGGCACAGGCATAAGCATAAGCAATGACGGTGAAATAAAAGAAGGTGGCAACATCTTACTGCCCGACAATTTCGCAACCATGCGTACTGATACAAATACGGTTTTTGGCGTAGTGGGAAAGGATTATCAGATAGTACAGAATGCAGACGCCTTTGCATTTTTCGATGCTATTGTGGGTGGTGATGATGGTATTCTATACGAAACCGCAGGAGCATTAGGCAACGGAGAACGCATATTTATTACGGCTAAACTTCCTGATTATATCCGTGTAGGTAACGGTGATGACATTACCGAAAAATACATCTTCCTGACCACCTCTCATGATGGCACGGGAAGTATTACCGCAGCGTTTACACCTGTGCGTGTCGTTTGTCAAAACACCCTCAATGCAGCATTAGGCAATATGTCTAACGTGGTACGCATTCGCCATACATCAGGTGCGAAACAACGTTTGGAAAACGCCCATAAAGTAATGGGATTGGCTAATCAGCTAAGTGTACAACTGGAGGGAATATTCAACCAATGGACAAAGGTGCGTATCTGTGATGAAGAAGTAAAGAAACTTATCCAACTGGCACTTTGCCCCAATAAGGAAACATTGGACGCACTTAAAAAAGGTGCAGAGGATGAACTGTCAACCGTTTTTAAAAATACGGTGGAAGATGCCTTTGCTTATGCAATGATGGCAGATACACAACAGTTGAATACTACCAAAGGAACAGTGTTCGGGGCATACAATGCGGTGACAGGTTACTATCAGAATGTACGCAATTACAAGGATGATGAAAGCAAACTGCAATCCATTGTAATGGGAGGCACAGCACAGGCTAAAGCACAACGAGCATTTGAGTTGTGCAGCCAGTTTGCAAAAGACGGAGCAGACGTGCTTGCGCTGAACTAAAGTAACAGGACAGGCAGCAATGCCTGTCCTTATTATCCACTTACAAAAACAGGTATATGAAACCGTTAAATAATTTGATAAACGTAGAGAAGGCAAAATTGCTGCACGAACTATTTCCGCAGGAAATTCCTGCCTTACTGGAATACACCGACAATATGTGCCTTACCATACAGGAGGACGAACAGTTGATACGCAGCCAGTGGGAAAACGGGTTGCTAACAGTAGAAGCCTGGCTATCCTTTGTTGAGGAAGTCAGGAACAAGATAAATAAGTATGGAAAACGTCTGCATACGCACAGCCGCTTATTTGCAGACCAGCTTTTTGATGGCTATGTCGCATTGTATATGGTGCATTGTATGACCTTATATACTACTGTAAGGAAGCATAGCAATCCCAAGTTTACATTAGCCATAGACCTATTATTTAACTCATAAAATACAAGGTTATGGAAGCGTTGATAAAACTATTACAGGCAATGTCTTACCCGACTATGGTTTTTGTTGGTTTGGCAATCAGGCTCTTTGTCGGTATGCGACAATTCAACCGCAGGGGCTTAGGGGGATTGCAGCATTTCAATAACTATTTCGTGGGTTTAATCACACTTGCGATAGAATGGGTGCTGAAGTGGGCAGCATTAGCCCTTTTGATTTGGGGACTGTGGGGATGGCTGTTTAGATAACGCAGCATAGAATAAAACTATACAGGACTGTACAGAAATTCTTTTAACAAAAAAACATTTGACAATGGAAACTACAAATTTTTTCAGCAGCATAGCTGCATTGAATATAACAGGCGACCTGCAAGTAACGATACGGAAAGGAGCAGAAAGTAACTGGATAGTATCGGTTATGCTCAACAATGAGCAGTGCGGGGACGATGCAAGGAAACTGATACCGCCCCTCAATCTAAGAGGAAGTGCCGAAGAACTGGACAACGGTTTCTTTGAACGAATAACAACACCCATACAGACCGTTTCAGGTTTAATGGTGGACATGGAAGGCTTTATGAAACAGTTGGAAGAAGTGAAAAAGCAATCTGCTATGGAAAAGGAAAAGACAGACAGGGAGCGAAAAGAAAAAGAAGCCAAAGAGAAGAAATACAGGGAGGCGATGCAAGAAGTAGATGAACTGGAAAAAGAAGGAAAGCACAGGGACGCATGGATGAAAGTACCTGACCCTTCAGAATATCCGGAACAGGCAGAAGCCATACGCAAACGAAAATCATCCTTATCCTCAAAATTTGCCCCTGACTTGTTTGGTGCAACTGCAACACCCGTAACTGATGAACAGCCACAAAGCGATGAAGCGAATGTTGAGGAAGAAGAAACAAATCAATAACCTGTAAAACGAAAAGTCATGTTAATAGCAAAACATTTAGACAGGATTTTCCTGCTCAAAGAAAACGGAACGGATATAAGGCTTACAGACCCTGAACCTTCATGGAGCTTGGAAGCGGTGATGAACTTCTATGCAAATACCTATCCTATACTCACCACTGCCAAAATATCCGCACCACGAATTGAAGATGATACGGTACAGTATCGTTTTGAAAGCGTCATGGGAACAAAAGGTTAATCTTAAAATTTAAAGCAATGGAATATGCAACACAATATTATATCGGGCATCATCCAAATGCACCAAAAGCAAAGGCAAAAAAAACTATACAAGCAGTTGGGCGAGTTCACAACATGGGTACAAAGGACAAAAGATGCACACGAAATAAGCAAGGACAAACGGAAGTCAGTACCACAACAAATGTTGCCAATGGTTTTTTAAGAACCACTTTCCTGCCTAAACTGGAGGCGATGAAAACGGTACAACCTGCTACGGAAGTGGAGAAAATAGAAACTGATTTTTATTGTTCCCTGTGTGCAGTTGCCAGGCATTACAACGGCTTCGAGCCTATGGATACAAGGACGTTTGACTATCCCTACAATATCGCCCTTTCGGTATGGGAAGTGGAGAACCATTTAAAACGGAACACTAAAAACTGGAATTGTTTGCGTTTGGTACAGGACGATAAGGGAAAGACCTTTTTTATAAGCGAGGAACAATATAATACTGGAACAACCTTGTTTTATATTCCCGTTATACCGTTATATAAAATGCTCAAAGAATCGAAGACAAAAAGAGCAGCCCGATTATTATTATCCGTATTTGCTTACCTGTATCATGTAGCGGATATACCTTATTACAGGCAGGAAGATGCTTACCTCTATTGGCAATACGAAATGATTTCAGATTGGATAGAGCAGGACGATGAAGCAGAATTGGACAGCCGTAAAGAAGAATTAAAAATTGCTCAATGGTGCGGTGAAAAGATAGAGCAAAAAATTTTCAACCGAAAAAATCTTGATTTGTTTGCAGAACGGATAAAGGCATTCAAGCCTAAGAACAACTTTGAACGTGAATGTCTGCATGTAGCGAAAGAAATGTTTGCGCTTTATACTGTCTATCCTACAACAACGGTTTTCCAAAACGCAAAATATATACAGGATGATGAAGAACAGGAGGACGAAGTAATTGCAATGCGAAAGTATATATCCTTTATAGCAGATGCAAAGGGATGGCTCTATGAAACGATTGCTGAAAGTGTAAACAATGAGTTCAATGAATGTGGTACAACAGAAGAACCTACCATAGTAAAAGAGTTCAATGGTACAGCAATCACCGATTACAGTCTTGAATTTGAAAACAGGCTATTCCCATTGATAGGCGATTTATGTTACCTGTTGAATAACGATTAAACGAATTATTATGAAAGATGTACTGGAAAATATCGGAACGCTTTACCATCCTAAAACGGCTTTGGTTTTTTATGAAGCGAAAGGAACGAGTAAAGAAGTGTATGTGGAATATTTTGATATGGATAAGAACGGCAGTCCTATCAATGCCCATCCTTTGACCATCAAGGAAGCACAGCGTTTGTCGAAGGCGTTGGATACTACAAGAGAAGGCAGTAAGGCTTTTCTGAAACCCAAAGGCATCATCGCTTCAAATGTCCTTTACACAGACCCTTCGGAAAACGGTTTTGTGATGTGGTTTACAAAGGCGACCTGTAAAAATCTCTTTTTCGTTGAAGGTTTAGGCATTTCAAACGGTAATGCGAGTGTACCCGCATTACTTTGGATAGCCAACAAAGACAAGCTGCATATCTATGCCCTGAAAAGCGTCAGGAAACCAACTGAAAACACACCGCTTTATCATGCTCCTTTTTTCAATGTCTATGCAGAAGGAAGCGTATGTATGGGTACGGTGGATGTCAATATCAGGAAGTCTGCATCATTGGAGGAATTTACAACCGCATGGGAAGCCTATTTCTTTAACAGCTATTTCAGCCACCTGATGCAAAATCATAACCCCATACACGGTAACTGTGTGAGTCTATGGAAGAAACTGCGGAAGACTGGAGAGCCATTTCCAAAAGAGGTATTGAAAAAGACAGACAGAACAATAAAAAATATACTACGATGAAAACGGATAAAATAAAAGTACACTTTACAGACAATGACCTGATTGCTCCCACCAATCCCATCGAGGTAAATCTGATAGGGGCTGGAGGTACGGGTTCAAAGGTGCTTACAGCATTGTTGGAAATGAATTACAGCCTGAATGAATTGGGACATGCAGGGTTAGCGGTTAGGCTTTGGGATGATGATATTGTAACGGATGCCAATTTAGGCAGACAAAGGTTTGCTGAATGTGAGGTAGGGTTATATAAGTCCGTTGCCCTGATAAACCGTTCCAACAGATGGGCTGGAACATATTGGAAAGCAGAAACTACGAAGTTTGAGAGGGATGGCTTAGACAGGATGCCGGATCATGCACAGGCAAGTATTTACATTTCCTGCGTTGACAGTGTAAAGGCACGATTTGAAATAGCTGAAATACTTAAAGGCCTGAATAATTACAGTGCATACCGCAATCAAGCCAAATATTGGATGGATTTCGGCAATAGCCAGTCCACAGGGCAGGTGCTATTGTCCACTATTGGAAGTATTAGGCAACCACAATCTGAAAAATATGAGGCGGTTGCAAACCTGCCATTCGTTACGGATGAGTATGGGGAACTGCTGAAACAATCCGAAGAAAACGATAATACACCAAGCTGCTCACTTGCAGAAGCTCTGGACAAGCAAGACCTGTATATCAATCCCTCCCTTGCACAAATGGGTTGCTCCCTGCTATGGGGCCTTTTCCGTAACGGAATGACAGAAAATAAGGGCTTCTTTCATAACCTTGCCAACTTTACCACCCAGCCGATAAAGGTCGCCTAAAGACCTCCCAGGCGGCGCATCGGCATTCCTTTCCCCGTAGGCGGAACACCGCTGCGCGGAGAAGCGGTGCAGCCACTTATGCAAAACCGTCCTCACTACCTTTTTAGTCCGTTCATCCGTTTCCGCATAACAGGCTGCGGCATTATTAATCATCTATATTACTGGAGATGGTCTTCCTTATTTGAGGCTGCAATTATGAATTTGTAAATTCTTCAGTTCTTGCTTTCTATGAGCATCTAAGATTCCTCTTCTTCATCTGATTTTGTAGCCCATTCCAGATGTTTTATTATACCTTTTTGTAGGCTCAAAAGGAAAGGTATTCCATCGCTTCTCACTATGCTATTGGGATTGCAAATCTCAAGAAGAGTGCTTAAAGAATTAGCAAACCAGGCATAATTTCCTCTAAGTGGAGGAATTGCTTGCACATTCAAATACCTGATAGCACCAATAAGTATCTCATCACCATCCGGCAAACCCTCCACTTGATAATAATTTTGATTTGCGATTTCAATAAACTTATTGGTCATTTCATTTAATTCAGAAATATCTTCTGGAAGCCTTTCAATAGGAGCCGAATCCTTATCCCACATTAAGTCTTCCGCTAACATAAAGCAAACCTCAAGTAATTTGTTCTCGTCCATGTTATACTTTTAAATCATTACGATTGTCAGAGATTATATTTATGCGTCCGGGAGCTTTATCTAAGCATTTACTCTGGCATACACCAGCGGTACTATTCCTCGTAATAATTGAATTGCCGGTGACAAAAGTATTTCCTGATATTGATGCAGTCCCTTTTCTCCGTGAACAATGTTACACCGGATTGAATAAAGCGTTTTCATTAAAGCAAGGATTTTTGTCGCAGGTGCTGCTGATTGCAATCCATTGATAAGTTGTTGGTCGCGGTTGGGCTGCGGTGTTCCTCTATTCAGGTCAATATTAAAATGAGGCATCGCCTGATATAATGCCTGGATTTGGTTGTCAAGTCCTTGCTGTGTTAAATAATGGGCAATAGCAGCAGCTCCAAGAAAATCAATTGTAAAAGTAGTAGCTCCCGCTCTGTCACCAACTTGTTCTCTCGCATTACCAGTTTCCTGAGCTTTTTTTATCGGAACAATATTGTACAGGAAGTTATAGTTGATAAATAAGGTTACGTATTTATCAATAAGGCTGGCAACATCCCCATCTACTATATTATCGGCTTTCTGAAGCCACCTGTTATAAAAATCCTGTTGATCTGGTGATAGCATATTTTAGATTAATTTGATGCTTTCAAATCTACGGTAATTCACTCCAATGTTGTAAGATTCTGTTCTGGAAATCCGAGAATTTCGTCGGCACTTGGTAATGGTAGAGTGAATTAATTATTTAGAACAAAATATTATATTTTGCAACAGTCTATTCAAACCCTGTAAAGAAATTGTCTGATGAATGATATGTCACTTTTTGAAAAGAAAGAAAGAACATTAGATGGGCCTGCTAAATACAACGTAGATACCTATCAGTATTATAACGATAGTGCCAGGCAAGACATGGAAGTCATAAGACAGCTACTTGAAAAATGGTTTTCGCATTATCCCGATGATGAAAAGCAAGACCTAAAGACACGATTTCAAGCCTCATTTGATGCCGCATTTTATGAGTTATATATTTATACACTATTCACGAAACTGGGATTTTCATTATCAATACACCCTGATATTCCCGGCACATTAAAACGTCCGGATTATCTTGCTACAAAAGATGGGGAGTTTCTTTATATCGAGGTAAAACACATGACAATGCTATCCCAAGATGAGCGGTCGCTTGAAAGGAAAAAGAATACACTTCTCGATTCGTTGGATAAAATTGATGCATCGAATTTTTTGTTGAAACTGGATGAAATAGTTTTCAAAGATAACAGCCAGCCAAGTGGAAAAATGATCGTCCGTTATTTTAACCAAGCCATTTCATCGTATGATCCTGATATATATACAGACCTTTTAAGTCAACGTGGATTTCAGGCAATGCCTAAAATTGTATATGATGATGATAAAGTCAAAATAGAGTTGCAGTTAATTCCAAAATCGCCATTACATCGTGGAACTAATTCCCGTTCCATTGGCACTCATCCGATCGTTACCCAAATAGGTAATGATAGCGAGGATATAATTACTGCTTTGGAATCAAAAGCTACGCGCTATGGAGCATTAAATGCTCCGTACATTATTTGTCTAAATAAGCAGAGCATTTCTCTTGATATTATAGAAGTGCAGGAGGCGCTATACGGCTCATTGCAAATTTCTTGGCGTGATATTCCTGACAACCGGGATGAAAGATTAGAGCTTTCAGGAAATGGTTTTTTTGGTTCAAAAAATAATCCCAAGTTTACAAGAGTGTCAGGAGTATATATTACCAACGCCAATACGGCTAATTTAGCCACAACTGTAGATCACGCATTCCGACACAACCCATTTGCACAGTTTCCGACCTATATGGTAATTGACAAGCCGGTGCAGGAATTGTTGAGCATCCCTCTTGATTACCCAATGTCATCTAAAATCTGATTCTATGACAGACGCCGAATTGATGGTTAGAGCATCCATTCAAGTTTTTCTGGCAAAAGCAGATTACCCCAAGCCAGAAGGTTTTGGTTCTTGCTGTGTAATCGTTTACGAAAACCGAAGGTTTTTTATTTCAGTTTCGCACGTTACTGATGCAGAAGGATACACCACTTTTTTAGAGACTAATCAACCATTTGATAAGAGGGGGCCAATCATTCAACCCATAGGAGGTATTTGTTACTTCGATCAGATAAAGGTAACGAAAGACATGTCTCTGGAGGACTTTGAATCGGTATTACAGCAAGGCAAAAGATTGGATATTGCGTTTGCTGAAATTAAACATAATATAGAGCTGCTGCAACCTGAAATGGATTTTAAAGCATTTAAGGTGGAAGCATCAACAAAGTTGCCGTTGTTTATGGAGGATGCTGCTATGCCAACCAAAGACGAACGGTATGGCTTCTTTGGAAAAGTTAGGCATAGCTATAATGGAATACAACTTTCCATGATACCAACCTTGAAACATAGTTTAAAGTTCCATCGCACTAAAGGAGAATTTTATATGTTCTTGGCTCCCCAGATAATATCCGATAGCGAGGATTATGAAGGATGCAGTGGTGCGCCTATTTTAGATAGTCAATGCAGAATTGTGGCTCTTGCCTGCGCAGTACACACTGGTACCAGGATTATTTATGGGTTCCCGATTCAAAAGTGTAAGGAATTATTAGACTACGCACTGCAAACTGGTATGCTATAGTGCCGTATCTTAAATATTGAAAATCAGTATATTGTATTGTAGTATTTTGAGTGTATTTTTTATTTAAAGTTCGCACAACAGCTTTAAATCCGCTAAAAAGTGGTTCGAGTTTTGTACCACAGGGTTCACGATTTTAATTTACCCGATCGTATAATGGCAGTACTTCAGATTCTGGCTCTGATAGTTCAGGTTCGAGTCCTGATCGGGTAACTAATGTTATGATGAAGCTGGTTTTATTTTTTGGCTGAATAAGGTTATACGCTAATTATATTTTAAAAGCATTATGCATTCAATGTAATAACTTTTTTGTTTTGGATGATTTTATCGGTCCGCTTAGGGAGTGTAAAATAAACTGTGTAATAATATATTGATAGAACAGAGCCAGTAGCAAAGTTCTTGCTAAAATTGGTCGGGCTCGATGCCCGGCCAACTTTTTTTAAAAGTAATGTTGATGTCACATCGCCATTGCTTCGTTCTTGCTTTAATAAAGGCATCATTTTTATAAATTCAAAAGGTATTCTGTCTGGATAAATAATACTTAATCCAGGTTTCCTGTTTTAAATAATTGCCTTTACTTGAAAAGCAAAAACGAATAGTAATATTTTAAGCAAGAATCCACCCTTTGTAACTGCATGAATTGACTGAGATGTCAGTTCTACAATTTCGCTAATGGTGGTTTCTATGCGTTTTCTCATGATATTCTTTATAAACCTCTGATAAGGTTTGTCTGCTCCTTTGCTGTTTGCCTTCCTGCATATCTTCAGCTCTATCAATTCTGTTTCTTTGTATAGCTCTTCCTTCCAGTTGGTATGCCGTGTAGGCACTGTCTCCAAATAAAGTACTTTCGGGCGGCAAATCCATAAACATTTTTTGCAGGGCATTCACATCATGTTCGCTGCCAGGCGAAAAGCAAAGTTCAACCGCTATGCCGTCTTTGGTTGTAATCAACTGTACTTTTACACCATAAAAGTATTCCTGTTTACTGGCATTAAAACCCCACCATTGCTCACCCTTCAATAGTTTACTGCGGCTAATACGTATGTTATCACAGGCTTTCAAAGGAAATGAATCAATAATGCATTCCAGCTCTGCACACATATACTTAAACAGCCTGCCAATATGCAAAAACAGCCACATCAACAGCGTGGCCACCTTATGGAGCCGCTTATTGAAACCACTCTTGCCAATCATTGCCGGCACCATATTATGTGTCCGCATATAATTGATGGCATGGAACTGGTTCCCTTTAAAAGAAAGAGCGGACACTAATGCCGTGCTGATAATCTCACTGTCACTTACTTTACGCTCCTTGTGTTCGACATGATGGATACCTTTGAGTATATCATCCACTAAACAGTAAATACTAATAACTTTGTCCTAAAGCATTTGAATAGAAATTTTGTTTTCGCAACTCAAAATTATTCTGTTTCAAATGCTTCTATTTTAGGAAACTTGAATTATATACTAATACTATAATCAACGATTTGGTATTAGTTATGAAATTACGCCCTTAGTACAATGGTATAAAAGCGAAGGCAGTGCCCCATTCAGCAAGACCAATAATTTACTTTTTGATCCCGGTATAATTTTTAGGGGGAACCATGGGTTTAATTTTGTACCAAGGTTAGCATTTGAAACTCAGGGCAGGTATGGTTTTACCCCTGTATTCAATAAAGTGTATTTACAAACAAAGGATGTAGATTATTGGTTTTCGATATCATTTCCAACGCGTTTTGGTAACAATGCACCTGCTTCAGTTGGTGGAAATTTGCAAGTAGGCTTTACATTTAATTAGGGGAAAAAAGGGCCATTCTGTAGAAACAGAATAGCCTCTAACGATTGCTTGCCATATGAAAAATCTTAAAAATATTTTCTCTCTTGTTCCCCTGTGCAATGTAAAAGTGCAAGTTTCTTTTATTATGAACAAACAATAATTTATATCAATTTATGATATCCAAAGTAAAAAAATAATTATAACTATATTATAATCAATTACTTATGAATATTTTAACGTGATGTCCAAAATAAATTATTAAAATAAATATTTAATTTTTTATTCTATTTTTTGATAAAATTCTCAAAAAAATAATTAATTATTAAAATTATCGTCTAAAATTTATAATTTTAAGACAGAAAATAAAACATATAATTTAATATAATATTAAATATTGCTTCAATTATGCCCCCTGTCCTCAATTTGCCAGTGGGTTTAGGGTACAAAATTTTACCCTGCAAAGAAACAGCTTCAAAATGATGTTACATATAAAATACCCTAAAGCAATTACGAAGAAAACGGGTGTTGAAAAACTAAGTGTATGGTATCGGTTGAAACCCGTTTTTGGCGGGTACCTGTGAAAGAAAAAATTCAGCAAATGCTGTAACCTTTCATGCAAAAATCGTTATATCCAATAACGGCGGTTTGGCGTCATCCTCGAAGCAGTATATAAAAATTTATCTCAGTCTAATTTTTCTGTTAAAATTTAAACATCAGTACAAATGTTTTGTTTGCGCTATTGTTTTGCTTAAATTTAAACTTTGATTGTTGCATGGTCGGTATGTTCGTTTTGTTTGGAGATTATAGCATTCCAAGTTTTATGAAATCGTTTCAAAGCTACTGTTCTGTAAAAAAAATATTTCAATCTATAAAAAAAGTAAATCATGATTACTTTAACCGTAAACAATAAAACCTATACAATTGATGTGGCACCTGAAATGCCTCTGTTATGGGCTATTAGAGATTATGTTGATTTAACAGGCACCAAATTTGGCTGCGGTATTGCACAATGTGGTGCCTGTACCGTACATGTAAATGGCACTCCCGTTAGGTCGTGTAGTTTTCCGGTTGCTGCTGCCGCAGGTAAAAATATTACCACCATTGAAGGGTTAGATGAAAACAAAGCTGGTCAGGCCGTTCAAAAAGCCTGGATTGAATTGCAAGTACCACAATGTGGCTACTGCCAATCGGGTCAAATTATGAGTGCTACAGCACTGCTAAAAAACAAGCCCAAACCTACTGATGCCGATATTGACGCTGCCATGCAGGGAAATTTATGCAGGTGTGGCACTTATCAGCGCATCCGTTCTGCCATTCATCGTGCCTCAGAAATCATGAACGCTTAATCCATAAAAATATCAAAATATGTCGGAGTCTACTTCAACCATAAATCGTCGTAATTTCCTGAAATTATCAGGATTTACAGGCACCGGCCTTATGATTGGCCTATCATTAAAAGCAAATGGAGAATCTGTAATTGAAAAAATTACCCAGTCTTACCTGGAAAAACAGAAAGCACTACAGAAGCTAACAGGAGCCGGTTCAAGGTATGATTTATCGCCTTTTGTAATCATAGAACCTACCGGACAAATAACCCTCATGAATCCCCGTCCCGAAATTGGTCAGGGGGTTTATCAATCTGTACCGTCATTAATTGCAGAAGAATTAGAAGTACCATTAGAAGGCGTTACCATTCAACAAACCGGAGGGCAAAAAAAATATGGCAATGGCCAGTTTTCCGGAGGTAGTGCATCGGTAAGAACCAGTTATATGCAAATGCGCCAAATTGGTGCTGCCGCCAAAGAAATGTTAGTGATGGCTGCTGCGCAGCAATGGGGTGTACCAGTAAGTGAATGTTATGCCGATAATGCAAAAATTATGCATCGTCCATCAGGCAAAACTTTGGGATATGGCGATGTAGCTGCTGCTGCCGCAAAATTGGAAGTGCCTAAAAATCCAACATTAAAAGATCCAAAAAACTTTAAAATACTAGGTAAACGGTATCCACGGCCAGATGTTCCTCTAAAATCAACCGGCAAAGCAATGTTTGGTATTGATGTAAAAGTGCCCGGTATGGTATATGCCTCTATTGAGCGTTGCCCGGTGTTTGGCGGAAAATTGGTGAGGTATGATGATACAGCCGCAAAAAAAGTGAAAGGCGTAATTGGAGTTGAAACCTGTGAACGCGATATTAATGGCCATCATTCCGTGGGTGTTGCAGTACTGGCTGAAAATTACTGGGCAGCCCTGCAGGGAAGAAAAGCATTGAAAGTTACCTGGGATTATGATGGGAATGAATCCTTTAATTCAAAAGATTTTGCTGAAAGCTTACGCCAATCGGCTAAAGAAGAAGGGGCTATCGACCATCAATCAGGTGATTTTGATAAAGCCTTTGCCGAAGCGCCGGTTAAATTAGAAGCCTTTTATGAAACACCTGTGGTTTCACATTCGCCCATAGAGCCTATGAATTGTGTTTGTAATTGGTATGATGGCAATAAAATTGAAATTTGGGCATCTACGCAAGTACCGGGTAGAATTATGGATCAGTTCACTAAAAAGTATAATATTCCTGAAGAAAACATCACCATTCATGTATTATTTAGCGGAGGTGGTTTTGGAAGAAGATTGTATCCCGACTATGTAGAAGAAGCAATTGAGCTCAGTAAAAAAATTGGCAAACCCGTTAAATCATTATGGACAAGAGAGGATGATACCAAAATGGGTCCCTTCCGCCCCATGACTTTTTCGGCATTTAAAGGTGCATTAGACGCAAATGGTAACCCGTTAGCCTTTCAACACAAAGTAATTGCACCAACCTTAGATGGCAATAAAAATTACGATAAAACAAAGTCGAATGGCACTATGACGGAAGGTATTAGTGAACAGAAATACGAAATTCCGAATATGAAAAATTTGTACGTGTTTCATTATATGCCGGTTCCATTGGCTGCATGGCGAGCGGTTACCAGTACTACACTGGCTTTTTCGCATGAAAGTTTTATAGATGAAATGGCGGTAGCAGCTAAAAAAGACCCCATGGCATTTCGGTTAGATATGCTTGCAAAAGATACTGACACCAAAACCCTTATGCAAAAACTAAAAGAAGTATCTAAATGGGAAACACCTTTACCGGCAGGATGGGGCAGGGGTGTTGCACAATGGGAGTTTTTTGCAGGATTGGCCGGTTATGTGGTAGAGGTTTCAAAAAAAGGTAATGGCATTCAAATAGAAAAAGCATACGCTGTAATTGATTTGGGAACGGTGGTAAATCCCGATACGGTAGAAGCGCAGGTGCAGGGAGCTGCCGTTATGGCTTTAACTGCCGCCATTAAAAATGGCATTACCTTCAACAATGGTCAAACGGTTCAAAGTAATTTCAACAACAATCCATTGGTACGCATCAATGAAATGCCACCGGTTGAAGTGCACATTATTGCCAATGGCGGTCCTAAAATAAAAGGCGTGGGCGAACCGGGTTTGCCACCTTTTGCTCCGGCACTCTGTAATGCTATTTATGCAGCCACCGGAAAAAGAATTCGCAAATTGCCTTTTGATATCAACCATATTGTTTAACCATTCAAGTATAAATGAATTGTGCATGAAATAGCCCCGTGGAATGTTACAAACTAACCGGACGAATCATTCTGCTATTTCATAAGACCAATGGAAACATAAAATGTACACATGAAAAAACTAATCAGTAGCATGGCATTGTTAACGCTTGGCGTTTTGGCTGTTTCTTTTCAACAGGACAAGGCATTATTGAAAGAAAGCATAGCAAGAGGTAAGGAAGCATACGGCATGTATTGCCAAAATTGCCACATGGAAGATGGCAAGGGACAGGAGGGCGTTTTTCCGCCTTTGGCCAAATCAGATTTTATGCAAAAGCCGATAGCTGAATTAATTAATGTGGTATTAAAAGGGCAAACCGGTGCAATTACTGTGAATGGGGTATCGTTTAACAATATTATGCCGGCACAGGATTATTTAACCAGCGAACAAATTGCGGATATTTTAAATTATACCAGAAATAGCTGGGGCAACCGCTTAAAGGGAATGGTTACTCCGGAACA
The DNA here is from genome assembly GCF_019249625.1 of Hydrotalea lipotrueae. Classification (NCBI taxonomy): domain Bacteria; kingdom Pseudomonadati; phylum Bacteroidota; class Chitinophagia; order Chitinophagales; family Chitinophagaceae; genus Hydrotalea; species Hydrotalea lipotrueae. Next base: position 77,503 of record NZ_JAESDL010000006.1, read on the forward strand.
GGTGAATCACTTGCGTGAATAAGCAGCAGAACATGAAGCGGCATGAAAGAAATAAAAGATATTATTGCAGCGTATGATGCGGCTTGCCGTTTACAACAACAAACAGCATTGGCCACTGTGGTGCATGTGGATGGTTCTTCTTACAGAAGGCCCGGTGCCAGAATGTTGGTGAATGAAACGGGCGAATTAACCGGTGCCATCAGCGGCGGATGTTTGGAAGGTGATGCTTTGAAAAAAGCATTGTTGGCCATGCATCAGGATAAAAAGAAAATAGTGGTGTATGATACTACCGATGAAGATGATGCTAAACTGGGTATTCAATTAGGTTGTAATGGCATTGTTTCAATATTGTTTGAACCCTTATGCATCAACGATACCAATGAACATGCCCCTATTCAGCTATTACGCAAAGCCGTGGCCGACAGAAAACCTGCACAACTGATATGCGGTTATGCACTGGAAGATGATCAGCATTTCGGTACTACTACTGCTGAATTTCTACCACTTTCATTACAACAACAGTTAGCAGAACCGATTGCCTCGGTTATTGCAACAGAAAAATCGGATCATGTGATGGTTGCTTGGGAGGGGAAAAAACACCAATTTTTTATTCAATGGGTGCAGCCTTCCATTCAGTTGGTAATTGTGGGTGCTGGCAATGACGTGATGCCATTGGCGCAGATAGCAGCAACGCTGGGATGGGATGTGGTAATAGCTGATGGAAGAAAAACACATGCAACCCATCAACGCTTCCCTATGGCAAATCGAATCTTGATAAGTAAACCTGAAGAAGTAGCAGGAAAATTACAGGCAGATGCCAAAACTGCCGTTGCTTTAATGACGCATAATTATAATTATGATTTGGCTGTGCTCTCAACCTTGCAATCCACACCATTACCTTATATTGGTTTATTGGGGCCAGTCACAAAAAGAAACAGAATGTTACATGATTTAGAACTGCAGGGTATTCACTACAACGAAAAGCAGCTACAAACTATTTATGGACCAACGGGGCTGGATTTAGGTGCAGAAACTGCAGCAGAAATTGCACTCTCCATTGCTGCAGAAATTATGTCGGTGATGCATCAACAATCACCCATTCATTTAAGAGAGAAGTCATTACCCATTCATGCTGCCACAATATGAGTACCGGTGTAATCATACTGGCGGCAGGGGCAGCAACCCGAATAGGACGAGCAAAAATGTTACTGCCGTATCAATCTACCAACCTGTTACTGCATTTGGTTCAGGAGGTGAAACAAATACAGCCGCAACATTTGCTGATTGTTACCGGCTTTTATCACCAACTTATTCTGGAACAAATGAATTGGCAAAAGGATGTGGATATTGTGTACAATGAAAACTGGCAAAAGGGGATGGCTACTTCTATTCAAAAAGGGATTGAGTACGTTATGCAAAAACCATTACCCGTCACACATTTGTTTTTGCTGGTAAGTGATCAGCCTTTTTTGAATAGTACCCTTTTACAAAACATGTTAACCTTGCAACAACATACACAAAAAGGCATTGTAGCAGCAGAATATGATGGCATTATTGGCACGCCAGTTTTATTTGCAGAACAATATTTTGCAAAGTTATTAGAACTGAAAGGAGATGTGGGTGCCAGAAAAATAGTACATCAATACCGAAAAGATGTGGCTACTATTGCTTTTCCTTTAGGGAAATTTGATATTGATACACCGGAGGATTATGAAAAATTTTGCCTCCTTAATAATGAAAGCAATGCTAAATGATACCCATCAACGTAAACATACTTATTTACGTATTTCACTGACCGATAATTGCAACCTTCGTTGTTTTTATTGTATGCCGGCGGCTGATTATACTTTTATGCCATCGGCCAAATTAATGCAGCCGAATGAAATTTTAGAACTGGCCAAAATTTTTGTGAATGAAGGCATCACCAAAATAAGATTAACGGGTGGCGAACCACTGGTTCGGAAAGATGCTCCAAAAATTATTGAATTACTGAGCAGCCTGCCGGCAACATTAACCATTACTACCAATGGTGTTCGGGTACATGAATTTATAGAAAGTTTTAAAGCGGCTGGCATTTCATCTGTAAACATTAGTTTAGATACTTTGCAAAAAGAAAAATTTCAACAACTTACCCGCCGCGATGAATTTAAACGGGTAAAAGCAAATATTGATGCATTGTTACAGCACAACTTTAAAGTAAAAGTAAATGCAGTAGTGGTAAAAGGAGTAAATGACAATGAGCTATTGGATTTTGTGGCATGGACACAACATACCCCCATTGACGTTCGATTTATAGAGTTTATGCCTTTTGATGGAAATCAATGGAAAAGCGATAAATTGGTTACCTGGGCACAAATGCTGGAAACCATTCAAAAAAAGCATACCACCATCTCCATACAAAATGATGTACACGATACCAGTAAACAATACCGTATTGAAAATTATGCCGGTACTTTTGCCGTAATTAGCACCATGAGCGCACCATTCTGTGAAGGATGTAATCGTATTCGTTTAACTGCAGATGGCAAAATGAAAAACTGTTTGTTTGCAGAACAGGAAACAGATTTATTAACACCACTTCGCAACCATCAGGATGTGTTACCGCTTATACGGCAGAATCTTTTAACCAAACACAAAGCGCTGGGCGGACAATTTTCCAAGCAATTTAATTTAATTGATGCCAATTCATTACACAACAGAAGTATGATTGCCATTGGCGGTTAATAAGTAGCAATATGATTTCAGTAGCAACAGCAAAACAAATTATCAACAGTCATTCTAAAACATTGCCAACAATAGAACGTCCTATTCTTCAAGCACCAGGCTATGCATTGGCACAAACCATCGTAAGTCCTATTCAGTTTCCTGCATTTCGTCAATCCTCTATGGATGGTTATGCTATTTATTATGTTGAAAAAGAAAAAACATTGCTCATTCAGGATGCATTACCTGCCGGAACTTCACAACAATTAACGTTAGAAAACGGAATGGCCATTCGCGTTTATACCGGAGGCCCTATACCGGATGGTGCCGATTGCGTTGTACAAAAAGAATATGTAAATCTAATTAACCAATCTATTCAAATACAATCCGATCGTATAGTTCAGTTGGGCGATCACATTCGGGAAAAAGGCTCCGATATAGAAAAAAATACAGTTTTAATTGAAGCAGGAACTGTTCTGCGTCCGGCACATATTGGTTTGTTGGCCAGTGCCGGTATTACAAACGTGCCTGTTATTCAAAAACCATCTGTTGCTATTTTACTTACCGGAAACGAATTGGTACAGCCGGGCCAATCCTTACAATTTGGGCAGGTGTTCGACTCTAATGCATTCGCCATTCAGGCACATTTAAAACAAGCCGGTATTGAAAATATTGCAGTGCATTATTTAAAAGATGACCTGAATGATACCATTGCAAACATTAATGCTGCGGTACAAGAATATGATTTGATATTACTGACCGGTGGCGTAAGTGCGGGAGATTATGATTTTGTTCCTGCCGCCTGTATCAAAGCGGGTATAGAACAGCACTTTCATAAAGTGAAGCAACGACCCGGGAAACCATTGTTTTTTGGGACACAGCAAAACCGGCTGGTATTTGGTTTGCCGGGAAATCCGGGTGCAGTTTTATCCTGTTTGTATCAGTATGTATTGCCCGCCATCGATCAATTGTGTGGAACCCATACTATTCAAACAACTACTGCCCATTTAAAAGCACCATTTAAAAAAACAATTCCGCTTACACAATTCCTGAAAGGATACTATGAATCAGGAGAAGTAACTGTTTTGCCGGCACAGGCTTCTTATCAGTTAAGTGCATTGGGAAAGGCGAACTGTTGGATAGAGCTGGAAGAAGAGTGGACATTCATTGCCGCACAGCAGGAAGTAAAAATATATTTATTTATTTAGAACTATCATTGTATGCATGAAATTTGGTTGTACATTTTGTTTTTTTTGGTAGCGTTTTTTTATTCCAGTATTGGGCATGGTGGTGCCAGTGGTTATTTGGCTGTAATGGCCTTGTTAAGTTTTAGTCCGGCTGTAATGAAGCCCACATCTTTATTGCTCAACACATTGGTATCTTTCATTGCTTTTGTTTCATTTTATCGAGCCGGTCATTTCAAATCTAAATTGTTATGGCCATTAATAGCAGCCTCTATTCCATTTGCGTTTATTGGCAGTATAATGCCAGTTTCAGATTCAATTTATAAAAAGCTATTAGGGGTAGTATTACTCATTTCTATTATTCGGCTTTTGTATCAAAATTCTGAAAAGCCTTTAAATCCGTCGCCCAAATGGTATGTATTGTTTGTAATAGGTGCCATTATCGGGTTGGTTTCCGGAATGATTGGCATGGGCGGAGGAATATTATTGGCTCCGGTTTTATTGCTGATGGGATGGTCTACACAAAAACAAACAGCCGCAATCTGTGCTATCTTTATATTTTTAAATTCTTTATCTGGCATGGCAGGTCAAATTAAAACAGGATTTCCGCTCAGTACACAAATCATTTATATTGTTATCATTGTATTATTAGGTGGGTGGGTGGGCGCTTATACTGGTTCAAAAAAACTCAATGAAAAAAATATGAAGTACATGCTGGCCGTAGTTTTAATCATGGCTTCCATCAAACTGTTATTTGTATAATCAATAGATTAAAAAATGGAAATACTATTTTTTGGAAATCTCATCGATATTACCCGGCAGCCTAAAGAATTGATAGAGGGCGTTGCTGATACAGCAGCATTAAAACAGTTGCTGGAAAAAAAATACCAGCCATTGCAAACAGCAAAATATTTTATAGCGGTAAATGGTAAAATGGTGCAGGAAAATACAATTTTAAACAAGGGAGATACGGTGGCATTGATGCCACCATTTTCAGGAGGATAAATATGTTTGAACAAAAACGATATAGCAGGCAAATGATATTGCCTGGTTTTGGCTTGGCAGCACAACAAAAGCTGTATCAGGCAAAAATCTTGATTGTGGGAATCGGTGCACTGGGTTGTCCTGCCTTGCAATATCTAGTGGGCGCAGGTGTTGGAGAAATAGGTATCATAGATGGGGATACCATACAATTGCATAATCTGCATCGCCAAACTTTATTTAATACTTCTGAAGTGGGTGAAAAAAAGGTAACCGTTGCAGCAGCAAAAATGCAGGCATTGAACCCTGAAACACACATAACGGTATACCCCTTTCACATCAATAATCACAATGCACTACAAATCCTGACAGGGTATGATATAGTGATAGATGCTACCGATAATTTTTCTGCAAAATATATGTTGAATGATGCCTGTGCTCTTTTAAATATTCCTTTGATATACGGTGCTGTTTCCGTGTATGAAGGGCAGTTGACGGTTTTCAATTACACAAAAAATAATGGAAGAGATATTCAGTATCGGGATGTTTTTCCTGTGCCACCGGCAGCAGATGAAATTAAATCCTGCGAAGAAGCCGGAGTACTGGGTATGTTGCCGGGAATGATTGGTACCATGCAGGCTACAGAAGCTGTTAAATTAATAACAGGATTAGGCCGTTTGTTAGATGGCAGATTATTTACCTACCATGTTTTGAATGCTGTGGTTTATGAAATTGAATTATTGAAAAATAAGGCGCTTACTGCAATTGACCGTTCTACTTTTGAAGCCATGGATTATGAATTGCATTGTGCCACTGAAACAGCTATTCCTGAAATCAGTATTCCTGAATTTAAAAAAAGGCAAAAAAAAAATCAATTTTTTGTAATTGATGTTCGTGAATACCATGAATATCCCACCATTGATTTTGCAGATCTGCATGTACCTGCTTCAGAACTCTCTGCTTTTAATAACGAATTACCCGGCAATAAAGATATTTGTGTAATTTGTCAGCATGGAATTAGAAGCGTGTATGCAGCAGCGCAGTTACAACAGCACACCCAACAAAAAGTATATAGTTTAAAAGGTGGATTAACTGCCTATTTTAATCAGTAGTATATGAAAACAAAAAGTATTAAAAATATATTTGTGGAAGGCGCCATTGCTCCGCAAAAAATTGCCAATAGCATTGCACAACACGCCACCCAAAAAAATATTGGCGCACACAGCATATTTTTAGGCCAGGTACGGGCCGATGAAAAAGAAGGAGGAAGGGTGCAAGCAATAGAATATACCACTTACAAAGAAATGGCTCTGCAGCAAATGCATGATATAAGAGAAGATTTATTTCAAAAATACGAACTTACATGTATGCACGTGTATCACAGTTTAGGCATAGTTCCGGCAGGCAAAATCAGTTTATTTGTATTTGTTTCATCAACACATCGTAAAGCATCTATTGCAGCCTGTGAAGAATTGGTTGAAGCCATTAAATTTCAATTACCTATTTGGGGTAAAGAAATTTTGAATAATCAAAATACTGTTTGGAAAGAAAATCATTAATATGGTCAACATCACCCATAAATCAAACAGCTTACGTAAAGCCATTGCTGTTGTAAACGTAAAAACATCTGCTCTTGAAACCATAGTAGCCATTCAGGAAAAAAAAGTGCCCAAGGGAGATGTGTTTTCATTCGCAAAAGTAGCCGCATTATTTGCTATCAAAAAAACCAGCGAGGTAATTCCGGATTGCCATCCATTACCAGTTGAATTTGCCGATGTTCGGTTTACTATCCGGGAATTATCGGTAGAAATCATTGTTGAAGTGCATACCATTTATAAAACCGGTGTAGAAGTAGAGGCCATGCATGGCGCTGCTGTTGCTGCATTAACCTTGTATGATATGTTGAAACCCATTGATCCGCAAATAGAAATTCAGCATATTCGTCTGTTATCAAAATCAGGCGGAAAAACCGATCGTAAAATGTTGAATACGAAAAAGCTTCAGGCGGTAGTGATTGTTTGTTCCGACAGTATTTATAATCAAAAGGTAACAGACAAGGCCGGCTTAGCCGTAATAGAAAAACTCAAATCATTTCAAATACAAACGGCGCATTATGCTGTTATTCCCGATGAGCGTTCATACATTCAGGAACAAATACAACGGTATGCCATTGATGAAATTCAATTATTGTTTTTTGTTGGAGGCACCGGTGTTTCAGAAAGAGATATAACACCGGATGCTGTTCGCCCATTATTAGATATGGAACTGCCGGGCATTATGGAAGAAGCCCGCCGTTACGGTCAGGAACGAATGCCTTATGCCATGCTGTCGAGAAGCGTTGCCGGTTTTATTAAAAACACTTTGGTATTAACCCTACCAGGCTCTACCAGAGGTGCTACAGAATACTTGGAAGCTTTGTTTCCGGCAGTATTGCATGCTTTGGAAATAAAAAACAATCAGCCACATTAGTTTGCAGCATTATGGAATGTAGCGTTTGCTTTAATGTTAGTTGTTTAAATAATGCTTTCTGAAAACAGAAGGGGTTACTCCGGTAACTGCTTTGAAGGTTTTATTGAAATGTGAAATATTGCCAAAGCCACACTCAAAACAAACATTGGTAATGTTTTGATGATACAGTAATAATTTTTTTGCCTGATTGATGCGGTATTGGTTAAGAAATTCAGTAAAAGTGAAATGTGTTGCTTTTTTAAAATATCTGCAAAACGCTGCAGTAGTTAAACTACATAGCCTGGCTACATCCTTTACGTCAATCGATTGCTGATAGTGTAATTCAATAAATTGATAAACCTGCTGCAAGCGTTGATTTTCTTTTTGTAATACTGAAACAGATACGGGTTTTACATGCAGCGTTTCTTTTTCATCACTATTTGCTAAAAGTTGAAGTACCTGCAATAACCGGATTAATTTTTCAAAATGTGGTAATGTTCGTATTTCTTTTAGAAGCGTTCCTGCCTTCAATTTTGTATCGCCATAAAAAACCAGACCTTCCTTTGCCAGTTCAAGCAGGGTTCTAATAGCACCAAATTCCGAAATAGAAATTATTCCATCCCCCAAAAAATCTTCCCGCATTTGAATAACAACGGTTTCTACTTTGTTTTTAACTCCATAATCAAAATTGAGGTGTGGTATATTAGGACCAATCAATGCCAGATCACTGCCTTCATAATTGGAAATATGATTACCAATATGCCTTAAACCCTTAGGTGATTCTACATATACAATTTCATATTCTGGATGAAAATGCCAGTAAAAAATATCATTTAAATTAGGATTCTGCAAAATCCGCAATGAACTGTCAGGGCCGGTTTCGCAGTTTTCTCTTTTAGCCCGCATGGTGCTGTATTTGTAAACAAACTGTAATTTATCGAAAAAAATTATCAATACAGCATATAAATTGGTCAATGGGCTATTTGTAACCCTACTTCTATACTTGTACTTTTATTGCATGAAAATAACGGTTGCTATGGGGTTTAATACTTTATACCGTTTATTCACTTAAAAAACGATTCATTCATTGTAATAATTTTAGCGTATGCAGGAAAAAACAATGGCAGCAGTGATGGTGCCCACAAACGCACATAAAGATATTCCCGGGAACCCTTCTGTAACAAAATCAAGTCAACATAAACTGAACGACAGAAGTAATGGTAAATCATTACGCGTACTTAGTGAGGAAGACTGGCAGTTTTGGATAACCAATGGTTATATTGTTATTAAAAATGCCGTACCGCGAGAACAGGCTTTAGCAACGGCTCAGTTTTTATGGGAGTTTGAAGAAAAAGATCCCAATAACCCTGCAACCTGGTATTCGGCACCACGCGCCGACATGCAAATGAAAGAACTGATTAATACCGGTATGGTGGAAGTATATAACCACCAACATTTATGGAATAACCGTATGACACAGCGTGTATACGATGCATTTGTAGATATTTGGGGAACGGAAAAATTATGGGTAACCATTGATCGGGCGAATTTAAATTTCCCCATTAGGCCAGGTTTTGAATACAAAGGCTTTATTCATTGGGATTATGATCCGGAAACAAAACCGGTAAATGTGCAGGGTGTACTGGCATTGGCCGATCAAAAAGATGAAGATATGGGTGGTTTTCAATGTGTTCCGGAATTATTTAGAACCTATGATGCCTGGAAAACCACACAACCAGCCAATCGTGATCATTTTAAACCGGATATAATGGGATTTGAATTGGTGAAGGTAAAAATGGGGGCAGGTGATTTGCTCATCTTTAACAGCTTGCAACCGCATGGCATCAGGCCCAATAATAGTAAAAATAAAGTGCGCATTGCACAATATATTTCCATGATGCCTGCCGAAGAAGAAAATAAAGCATTAAAAAACTGGCGTGTTGATTCCTGGAAAAATCGCATTGCTCCGGAGGGGTATGCTTTTCCAGGAGATCCGCGAAAATGGGAACAAACCCGTTATGGAACAGCACAATTAAATGCATTGGGAAAAAAATTATTGGGTTTAGAAAAATGGTAGTATGCGTTTCTAACTGAATATAAATTGTTCTTTTTATCCCCCACATCAGCGCAACAAATTGTTGGGCTGTTTTTTTATGATATATACAAAGTGTTCGGAAATGATACACTTTTTTATAAGAACCTTCACACTATAGTATTAAGTATTAGTATCCAACTTTTCCACATCAAATTCTTAACGGACTATTGTTTAATACAACAAAGCATTTAAGCATTTAACGTCCCGTCAAGCTTTCATGAAAATCTGAATAACGATTGCCCTGAACGGTAATGTGAGAGGCCGCTTCTTCTATTTCTTTTAAATCATCGTTTGTAAGTGCAACGTCAATCGCTCCCAAATTTTCTTCTAAACGTTCCAGTTTTGTTGTGCCGGGAATAGGAACTATCCACGACTTTTGCGCCAGCAGCCATGCTAGTGCAATTTGTGCAGGTGTTGCATTTTTTTCCTGTGCAACTTTGTTTAATAAATCAACCAGAGCCTGGTTTGCTTTTCTGTTTTCGGGGCTGAACCGAGGAACTGTATTGCGAAAATCGTCACTATCTAATTTTGTGGTTTCATCAATTTTTCCTGTAAGAAATCCTTTGCCTAAAGGACTGAATGGAACAAAACCAATTCCTAATTCTTCCAATGTTGGAATGATTTCTTTTTCAGGTTCTCTTGTCCAGAGAGAGTATTCGCTTTGCAATGCAGTAACCGGCTGCACTGCATGTGCTTTGCGAATGGTTTGTGCGCCGGCTTCTGATAATCCCCAATATTTTACTTTGCCTTGCTCAATTAATTGCTTTACTGTTCCCGCCACATCTTCAATCGGAACATTGGTATCAACGCGATGTTGATAGTACAAATCAATGGCTTCTATTCTTAATCTTTTAAGGGAACCTTCCACCACTTTTTTTATATGTTCAGGTCGGCTATTTAGTGCATTCCATCTTGCATTTGCCTCATTTTCATTTGCAGCCGCCCATCCGAACTTTGTTGCAATGGCTACTTTACCTTTAAATGGTTCTAACGCTTCACCAACCAATTCTTCATTTGTAAATGGACCATACACTTCTGCCGTGTCAAAAAATGTTATACCAAGCTCAACTGCCGAACGAATGAGCTGAATCATTTCCTGTTTATCTTTCGCTGCACCATAAGACCAACTCATTCCCATACATCCAAGCCCAAGCGCAGACACTTCAAGCCCGGTATTGCCCAATTTTCTTTTTTGTATTGTTTTCATTTTTCTAATATTTTCTTTGATGAAATTGTGTTGTTTTCTAATGAACATCTTTTTCAATTTTAGCCTCTTTAATTGCATAAATAGCATTTGCAATGCGTGGAAAGCCAATGTATGGATATAATTGTATTAAAGCAGAAAGAAGGGTTTCTTTATCGTTACCTACTTTCATATTACCAACGGCATGAGAACCCATTTGCTTGTCAGCACCTCCTAAAGTAGCCAGGGCACAAAATATCATAAGCTCTCTTGTTTTTAGATTGAGCCCATTTCTCGTATAAAAATCACCAAAACATGATTCGGTCAATATTCTCGGAACTGCTTCCGCAAATTCGCCGGGCAAATCTTTCATGTTTTGTTTCATTCCTTCTCCATAAATCGGTGTTTGAATTTCTTTTCCCTTATTAAATCTTTCACTGTCAGCTATTGTTGCTTCATTTTCCAAAGGCAGTTTTATTCCTCTGTCTTTGAAAACACTGTTTATAGTATCTAACGCATTTAATACTTTGGGATAGCCTATGAATGGAGCTAACTGATAAATTATTTCCCTGATTTCAATCGGCTTTACACCGATGTTCAATGCAGCGTTTGTATGTGCTTTCAATTGTGGCAGCGTCTGATTTGTTGCAAGAGCTGTAATCGTGATGAGTTCACGGGTGGTGTCGCTGAGATTGCCTATATAAAATACTTCGCCGAAAATGAAGCGTTGTAAAATGTTCATTAATTCAGGGTCGTCAGAATTTGATACAGATTGAACTTGTTTGAAAAGTTCTTCAAATTTCTGTTTTGATTTTTCTATTCTGTTCATAGTATCTTTTTTATTAGATTGTTTGATGGTATTTTGCGACATTGACTGCGACAATGAGCATACAATAATTGTAAATGCGAGGAGTATATGTTTCATAATTTCAGTTTTTATTTTTTAACCGTTTCAATATAAAAGGCTCACCCGGTGCCAAAACATTTATCCGTTCTGGATTGACAACTTTGTCAATCAGGTGTTTTGGGTCGCCATTGAAAGGTGAAAAATCCGGAGCATCAACAAATCCCCAATGACTGAGTATAATCGGTGTGTTTGGATAAGCATTTGCAATTTTTACAGCACCTTCCAATCCTGAATGAAAAGCAGCATCCTCGGAGTAGTTAAACAGGATTGCATCAGGTTTAGGCATGTGCAGTTGTTCCTGCATAAATCTTGAATCACCGGGAGCCCAGATGGAGCCATCCGGCGTGTTGAACCAAAAGCCGCAGGCATCTCCCGGCGAATAATAGCGCTGACCGGGTTTTGGAAAATCGTTCTGCCAGGCATGGTCTGCAAGGGTTAGCCTAGCGGTTACTTTTCCAAAATGAAACGTATCTCCTATGTAATGTCCAAAAGAATGAAAGCCTTCATTTTTCATTAAAGAATCTACATAAATAGTAGAATGGAATTCTTTTGTTACAGAAGCAAGGTCATGAAAGGTTTCAACGCTGTAATGGTCGTTATCGCTATGTGTTGCAAGCACTGCATCAAGGTGCGGAACGCTTTTTGGCTTAATGGGAAAATCCATTAATAAAGGCATGTCGTAACCTTCCATCAGCGGGTCAATCATAAACGTTGTGCCGTGGCTATTGATAAAAAATCCTGCCATGCCCAACCACCGTATTGTTGTATTATTTGATGATGCAAATGCTTCAGCGCTGAAAGGTTGAGTTGCTGGTGCTTTTGCCTGAAATTTCTTTGCAGTGCTATCGGTGCCTGATTGTACCTGTGAGGTAGAAGCTGAGGTTATAACAATCATTAGCAATAAGAATATGTATTTTGTCTTTACCATTTCTATTTGTTGCGTTTTGAAAAGCAAAGTTCTTTATACTTTCGCGCTAAATAGTTATACGAATTCCTGTTTTACTTACCAATATTTCCGGTTGTAAAGGCGAATGCAAAAGCTATAGAATACTTATCCTAATTTTAATTTTAATAATGAGTTATTCATGGAAAAAATAATCAAAATAGAAAGCGTTGCACAATTCAACAAAGACAGGGGGCAGAAGACACTGCATCCATTAGTAAGTGTTCTTGACCAATCATTTTCCAAACCAGTAGTAGAAGCACGTTATATTTCGGAGTTGTACATTATTTTTTTAAAAGATTTGAAGTGCGGAGAATTAAAATATGGTCGCAGTCATTATGATTATGAAGATGGAACGCTTCTTTTCATAGCCCCCGGTCAGGTATTTGGTTTTGAGGAAAATGGAAAAATGGTGCAGCCAACAGGATGGGCATTGGTTTTTCATCCTGATTTAATCCGGGGAACACATCTTGGTAAACACATTACTGATTATAGCTTTTTTACCTATGATGCAAATGAGGCGCTTCATCTTTCAGATGCCGAAAGACAAATTGTGTTAGAGTGTTTTAATAAAATTAGTTATGAACTAACACATGCCATTGATAAACACAGCAGAACTTTAGTTGTGACTAATATTGAACTGTTTTTAAATTATTGTGTACGTTTTTACGACAGGCAATTTGTAACGAGAGAACATCCTCATAAGAATATATTAGTTGGTTTTGAAAGTTTGTTAAACGATTATTTTAATTCTGACAAACCGCAAACTTTAGGATTGCCTTCTGTTAGTTATTGTGCAGGTGAACTTAATTTATCGGCAAAGTATTTTGGAGATGTAATAAAAAAAGAAACAGGAAAGTCGGCACAAGAGTTTATACAATTGAAATTAATAGATATTGCAAAAGAAAAAATTTTTGATACAAGCAAATCAGTAAGTGAAATTGCTTATGAGCTTGGATTTAAATATCCTTCACATTTTACCCGTTTATTTAAACAAAAGGTTGGTCAATCTCCGGTTGAATATAGAACGTTAAATTAAGTATTTTCCAATTGAGCACTCAATGCGGTGCGTTGGCTATTGCAGGTCTTTTGCAGGTTGGGTTTGTGCGATGGTTATTTTAGAATTTATAGTTGTCCCTTTGTGAATTGCGGGGGTGTCCAAACAGGGTTACACACAACGTTGGGCGGCTTTGCGATGGGCTGGGAATAGCGACTGGTCAGTAGATTGCCTTGACAGAGGATTTTCAATTTCTTTTATCCGATAGCCGCAAATTATATCGATTATGAGATGTGCGTTAGGGTTCAATGTTGCTTCCCTGAAGAATGTTTCAAAAGTCACTTTCTAATCAATTCTTTTAATTTTTGTCGTCTAAGCCGGCAACCATTTTATCACCAAATACAATTCTTTCTTTGTTCTGCATTTACTCTCAACTTTTGTTATATAATATAATATATATATACGGATGCAAATACCATCTTTACAACTCGTTTATCGTTTTCAGGTGTTGCTTTCATATTTCAAGTTTTTTAAACCATTTTTTTGCATTTGGTCTGCGATGTGGACATCCGGGCCAACAACAGGGTTGCCGTTTCCCTTCTTTCAATTCTTCAGCCATACGTTCAATATGCTCTGCTCTCGTTTCTTTTTTTTTGACGATGGTAACCCAGCAAATCCATTCGTTGCGCTGAATAGGCGTAAGATTATTCCATTTCACAAGAATGTCGGCATCAGATGACAATGCTTTTTGCATATCACTCGGCACTTCATGCAGGATACCATTGGAAATTTTACTATTCATTTTTTTTGTTTTTTAGCGTCTTCTTCCACACGAAACTTCACTATCTTTTTTATCAATGCCATTGGTAATGGTTTGCCTATGGGAAACTGAATTGCTCCTTTTGAGGTACTATATTTCTCTAATTCCTTTTTGAAATGAACAATCGGATTGGACGTGGGATAAAAGCCGATATGCGCTTTGTGAACCGCATAATAAACCAACACTTTGTTCTGTTTGAAAGCGGGCATACCGTAGCTGATGGTATCCGTTGCCTGTGGTGCAACCTGCTTTATTCCCTGTCGCAGTTGTTCAAGAACTTTCCGAATACCGGCAGATTGCGATGCGTGATATTCGTCTATGTCATTAAACTTTAAGTTACTTTTGTTCATATGTCAACTTGTTTCGTGAGGTCGTATAACATTCTGACTAACGTTTTCCAACTTCTTGATTTAAAGTTGTAAACCGAGGTCATGGGTTGTGATGTTAAATTTATGAATAAGGCGTTTCATTTCTAAGACTTTTCTCTTTCTTTTCTGGTCAAGAAATTCGTATTGGGCGGGCGAGGAATAGGGGATTGCTTTTACCACCATGTCCCGGATGATGATGGCCAGTTTTCGGGCCGTGGCAGAAATGGCGGCAGCCCTTCCCCTCCGAAAAGCAATCCGCTTAAAGAAATTGGAGAGGTGTGTGTCTTTGAGATTGCCGATGGCATTGGCGGCATTTCGCAGCGCTATTTTCAGCCGGTTGCTTCCTTTGGGTATTTTATGGCTGAGTACTTTGCCACCCGATACTCTGTTGTTGGGGGAGAGGCGCAGCCATCTGGCAAACCATTTTGCCGTATCAAATTTTTTAAGTCCGTCAACTCCCACTTCACTCATTAATGCTATGATGGTACTGTGCCCCACGCCTTCCACAGCCATCAGGTCAACGCCATTAAAGTATTGATAAGCGATCTGGTTGAGGTCAAAATTTTGGGGTGCATTTTTGTTTACTCTTTTATGCGGCTTAGCATCGGTTTTCAACTTTTTTTTATTTTCATCGGCGTTGATAAAACTCTTGATGAGTTCTTCAATGGAGGCACCACACTGTTGTATTTTTTGTTGAATGGATTTGTAAATATCATATTCTTGGTGCAGTGCAGGGCAAAGAGATAATCGGTTCTTCCATTACTGTGCAAGGCTTTGGCGGTTTCGGTTGCTGATTTTCTACAATTACCGTTTCTGAGGGCGGCCAGGGTTTCGGGATTTTTTTTCACCTTTGCAAATGGCATCAATGATGGCAAGACCGGTGATGTCATTGACCACTGCATCCAGCCGCAGGTTAAGCAGGCGCAGATACTTCTGCATTTTTCGGGTGGTGGCGGCGCTGTTGTCAATCAGGTTGGTTCAGTGGCGGTCGTACTTACGCAGGTATTGGGTAAAAAACTTCCGGATAATAAACCGAGCGGATGAAGTTTTTGAATCCATTGACAATCCTGCACATCGGATTTTTCCCCTTTGATGTTTTTGGTAAACTTTCCATTGCAGAGGATAACCTGCATCCCGGCCTGATGCAAATTGCTGAACAGACTTTGCCAGTACGTACCGGTGCTTTCCATCGCTATAGAATTAATTTTGTTTTGCAGGAGCCACTCGGTGAGGGCATGCAGGTCTTCATTATACACACCAAATTCTTTTACATCTTCCGCATTTTGTCCGATGGCCACAAAATGGGAACGGCTGCCTACATCAATACCGGCAGCGTGGGGTTGGATGATTTCCAAGGAAGTTTTTTTCTTTACCATAAAAAAGATTTTTAAGTGAAAAAACTTTAAGAAATCTATTTTCGTGCTGTAATTATTCTGAACGGGGTTGCCGACAAGTCGGCACCACCAATGTAATTATAACAAGTCCTGATGTTGACAATCTGGACATTTACATTTCAAGCAGGATTGCACACGGGCTATGATGCACCAATGCTTAAATCGGCCTTACATAGAGAGCTGCGAATATAAGCCCGTTAGCCGAGGTAATTAATTGGGAAACCCTAATAGGTGGATTGTATGCAACGTAAGGGTAAGGCAGCCAAATGTGCAGCGCTTGCGCCAGTTAATATAAACCGACTACTATCGGCATTTAAATAAAACAATGGTTTTTAGACTGTGTGCCTGTAACGAATAGGAAACCAAAAGAACTGGTATCAAACGTTTCATTTTTCCTGTTCAATTAACCATCTATTTTGTTATTTACCACAACAATTTTTTAGAAGCTTACATTGCCTTCGTTATTTATGCTTTATCCTGCTTTCTACATTTAGTTTTCCTATTTTTACACAGATCAAAAACATGCCACTTGAAAGCATCGCTCACTTTTTTACAAAAACTGGCTTATACGTTGATTAGTATTTGCCTGATTATTTTGTTGCTATACCATGCACAATCCTTTTTTATTCCGGTTGCTTTTGCGGCTTTGTTTACTTTGTTGTTAATTAGCCCTGCCAATGCTTTTGAAAAATGGGGTATTTCCCGCGGCATCAGTGCATTGTTGGCTGTATTATTAGCCATTATATTGGTGCTGATTGTTTTTTATTTTATTTCATCGCAAATTATTGGCTTTAAAAGCGATTTACCTAAAGTAGGGCAACAACTGTATATTGCCATCTCCGATTTAGAAAACTGGGCACAACAACACTTTCACATTAGTGACCAACATTTTAAAAAACTGATTGACTCGGTTACTACACAATCTATGACCAGCACATCGGCTATTGTGGGAAGCACATTCTCTACTTTATCCAATGTATTGGTGTATTTGGTGCTCATTCCTATTTATACTTTTTTACTCTTATTGTACCGACATATTGTGATGGGATTTTTTGTAAAAAGCTTCGGCAATGCCCATGCGTTAACCGTAATTGATGTTTTACATAAAATTAGGATGATCATAAAAGATTATGTTTTTGGTTTGTTAATTGAATTATTGATCGTAGCGGTTCTCAACTATATTGGCCTGTTAATTTTGGGTGTACAATATGCTATTTTATTGGCCGTGGTGGCAGCCATATTAAACCTCATTCCTTATCTTGGCATATATACCGCCACGTTGCTAAGTATGTTAATTACATATACCAATAATACCCCTACTGCTGTATTGGGAGTGGCCATTGTAATGATTGTAGTGCATTTAATAGACAGCAATATTTTATTGCCAAAAGTTGTAGGTTCAAAAGTTAAAATCAATGCACTGGCTACTATTTTAGGCGTTGTTGTTGGCAGCCTGCTTTGGGGCATACCCGGTATGTTTTTGGCCTTACCCATACTGGCTATTTTAAAAATTATTTTTGATTCTGTAGAGCACTTACAAGCCTGGGGTTACTTGTTGGGTGATGATAGCGATAATTCAGAACATGTTCATAAAAAAAGAAAAAATATTTTAATGCATTTATTCAAAAAAAATACCGGCTCAAAGAACAGCAAAAATCATAATGCATAAATTTTATTGTGTTGGGTTTTTAAACGAATGTCTGCTGACTTGGTCTCATGGTTTCATAATGAGTAACCATTCCATATGCAACAACTTAAAATATTTACCTTCTTCGTTTTTATTTCGTTTTTATGCCTCTCCAGAACGTTTGCGCAAAGTAGTTCAGATAGTACGCACTCATACTGGAAAGCTTCAGTAGATTATTTAAGCAATGCTGTGTATAATGGCAGAAAAGACTCTGCTGTATTGCCTTATATTACCCCTATAATTGGTTATTACCACAAAAGCGGGCTATATTTTAGTGCCAGTGTTGCTTATGCAGCAGTAGCCAATGAAAACAGAATTGATTATTTTTCGTTGGATGCGGGATATAATTTCTCCATCCAAAATTTCAGTGGCGATGTAAGGGCCAATAAAGCCTTTTACAATGCACAAAGTACCGCAATTAAAAGTGATATAAAGGGTGGAATAGGAGCCGACTTAAGCTATGATTTTAATTTTTTGCAAGCAGGTATAAGTGCTGATGTAATTTTTGATAACAAAACAGATATTGCTTTTAATACCAACATTGCCCATGCTTTTAGCTGGGGCACCGAAAACAGGCAATGGAGTATAACACCTACTTTAGCTGCTAATTTCAGCAGTTTATATTTTTATGAAGGATACACCAATCGTAGAGTGGGTAAAGCTATAAAGAAAATAAACCCAAATGTGGTTTCAGTAAAATCCACCACCCTTGTTCCTAATCCCGGTATTACGCTATTAGATTATGAGGCCTCATTACCGCTTATGTACGATGCCAAAAAATGGGGCATTGCATTTACACCCACCTATGCCATTCCCATGAACAAAATTGAAACCACCACTACCACTACCTACACTTTAAAAAACAGAACCACTTATACCATTACCAATAATACCACACCGGCTTCAGAAAAGCATCTAGCAAATTCATTCTTTGCCGAACTCACGATCTATTTCAAGTTCTAAACATAAAAACCCTTCTCTGTTTTTTCAGAGAAGGGAAAACTATAAAAAATGAAAAACTATTCTGCTTCAGCAACTACTTCTTTCACTTCGGGAATCATGCGCTTCATCATGCCTTCAATACCTGCTTTTAGAGTAATCATGGAAGATGGACAACCGCTGCAACTGCCTTGTAACATCAGGTTAACAATTCCCTCTTTATAACTACGAAACTGAATGGCACCACCATCCATTTCTACCGCCGGTTTTACATAATTTTCCAACAATTCTTTGATGCGTTTTACCACATCATCATCATCGGCCGCTACCACATTGCCTGATTCCTGTTTCATTTGCGCTACTTCTTCTTCATTAATAACAGGTCCGCCATTTTCTAAATAATCTTTCAAAAATTGTTTGATGGTTGGAATCACATCCTGCCAGTCGCCAGTATCCGGTGTTTTGGTTAAGGTTACAAAATTGCTGGCAATAAATACACTTTTAATGAACGGAAAACTAAACAATTCTTTTGCCAATGGAGAAGGCCCAGCACTGCGTTCATCCTGAAAGTCAATACTTTTTCCGGGATACAGTAGCTTATTGGCCACAAACTTCATTGTTTCCGGATTGGGCGTCATTTCTGTATAAATACTTACAATGGTGTTGCCTGTTTTTATCATAACGAATGATTTATTGCTTCAACCGCAAAATTAATCAAATAGCAGCGAAAGGGGCACCCGAATGCCTGTTACATGCTGTTTTTTTCGGGAATCGAAAGCAATACCGGTGCCATTTGTTTCAAAAAATAGCGGTAACCGCAAGTTTACTAAGGTTAATTTGCGCTGTTGTAGGGCAGGTTGCCAACAACAAATAAAGTCCGGCAAAGCAGGAATGGGATCCTAATTATTTCTGTACTATCCTGATTTTTGCATAATTCAGCATAATTTTCTTTTCGCCATTGTGCTCAAACTGAATGGTAGCAATAGGATTGTGTGCACCACCTTCTATTTTAATAATTTTTCCAAAACCAAATTTCTGATGTTCAACCGTTTGGCCGGCTTCCATATCAGAGGGATCACCGGGTTCAAAATCGGGAGAGGGTACATGAACCGTTACTTTAGGTGGTGGTGGGGTAACAGGCATATAAGCGGGTTTGGAAGGCTGTTTCTTGGAAGGAGGGGAGCCATATTGTTTTTCTGCAGCGTTTGTATCGGAATAACCCATACCCCTTTGCATGCGCTGAAAGGCATTACCGTTATTGTACCCATTTCCGGCATTGTTTCTTGCGCCGCCTCCGGCATAACTTTTATCTAACAATGATTCGGGCATTTCTTCCAAAAAGCGACTGGGTTCATTTTGAACAAGGCTTCCAAAACGATAGCGTGCATTGGCATAGCTTAACCACAGCTTTTCTTTGGCACGTGTTACTGCTACATAAAACAAGCGGCGCTCTTCTTCCAATTCTTCTCTTGAATTAATGCTCATGGCATTGGGGAACAGCGTTTCTTCAATACCGCCCACAAACACACATTTAAATTCAAGCCCTTTGGCGGCATGAATGGTCATTAGTTTTACTGAATCTGCATCGGGGTCAGTATCTTTATCTGCATCTGTTAATAAGGTTATTTGCTGTAAATAACTGCCAAGCGATTTATCTACCATTTCGCCCTCTTCATTATCGGGCATCTCTGTCCACTCTTTTATTGAGTTCATGAGTTCCTGCACGTTTTCATAACGGGCCAGGCCTTCTGTAGTTTTGTCATTAAACAACTCTTTCACCAAATTGGTATGTTTGCCCACCTGAACCGCTACTTCATACGCATTATTACCTGCCATCAATGTTTGAAAGTAGCGAATCATGGTTACAAAATTTTGAATGGATTCCAGCGTAGCGCCTTTAAACCCATGGGCTGCGGCCGATTGCAACACTTCGTATAATGTAGTGTTTGTTTCATTGGCAATAATCACTGCTTTTTCAATAGTTGTTTTGCCAATACCCCGAACAGGATAGTTAATAATTCTTTTCAGCGCTTCCTCATCTCTGGTATTTACAATTACCCGTAAGTAAGCAATATAATCTTTCACTTCTTTCCGTTGGTAAAAGCTGAGGCCGCCATAAATTTTATACGGTATGCCCATGCGGCGCAGGCTTTCTTCAAACGAACGGCTTTGGGCATTGGTGCGGTATAAAATAGCAAAATCTTTATTATCGTAATGGTTGCGCAGTTTTTGTTCCTGAATGGTATCGGCTACAAACTTTCCTTCTTCATTATCGGTCATGGTGCGTACCAGCTTAATTTTTTCGCCGGTCGCATTTTCGGTCCATAATAATTTGGGTATTTGTCCCTTGTTGTTTTTAATTACTTCGTTGGCTACTTTAATAATGGTATCGGTACTGCGGTAGTTTTGCTCTAATTTTACCAGCTTTACATCATCATAATCTTTTTGGAACTGCAATATATTTTCGATGGTGGCTCCGCGAAAGCTGTAAATACTCTGGGCATCATCGCCCACCACACAAATATTTTCATGAATGGCCGCCAGCAGTTTGGTAATTTGATATTGTACCGGATTGGTATCCTGGTACTCATCAATCAAAATATATTTAAACTTGTTTTGATATTTATACAGCGCCTCATTATGGGTTTTCAGCAACTCATACATTTTGAACAATAAATCATCAAAATCCATCGCCCCGTTTTTAAAACAGCGAGCCGCATAGGCTGCATACACCTGTGCAATAGCGGGGCGGTTGGCACGCATATCTTCCTGTTGAATGTAATAATCTGTGGCATATTCAGCCGGACCAACCAATGCATTTTTAGCCGATGAAATTCTGTTATGTACAATGTTGGGCTTGTAGTGCTTATCATCTAAATTCAATTCATTAATCACGGTTTTTAAAACAGAACGGCTGTCATCTGTATCATATATAGTGAAATTACTGGGGTAGCCCAACCGATGTGCTTCGCCCCTGAGAATACGAGCAAATACACTGTGAAAAGTGCCGATATACAAGTTTCGTGCATCATGATTGCCCAAAATCCTTTCTACCCGCTCTTTCATTTCCTGCGCTGCCTTATTGGTAAAAGTTAATGCTAAAATATTAAAGGCATCTACCCCATTGGCCATTAAATGCGCAATCCGGGTAGTTAATACTTTTGTTTTTCCACTACCGGCTCCGGCAATAATTAACAAAGGACCCTTGATGGTGGTTACCGCTTCCCTCTGGGGTTCATTTAATCCGTTTAAGTAATTGGGCTGTGTCATTCTCATTCATTCGGCTCTGTTGATGGAACCTGATTATAGTAAATTCAATATAATTCTTTTTGCTGATCACCGGCGTATATTTCCACCATTTTCTGCGCTGCAAGATAACAGCTATGCCCGGTATTCAAACAGTATGTGCATATTCTTTCGGGCAAAAATTTCAACAGGCTATTGGCGGTACAAATAAATCATTTATACTAACTTGCCGCTTATTATGAATCCATCTTTACATCTTCCGATTGCTTTCCCTCATTTGCAGGCAGCACCCGATAATATTTTGGTATTAGCAGGCGATATTGGTGGTACAAAAGCCAACATTGCTTTGTTTAAAGTGAATGGCCAGGGATTTACTTCTATAAAAGAAAAACGGTATACCAGTAAAGACTATCATTCCTTTCATGAAATTCTGACCGATTTTTTAAAAGATCAGCTCGTGCCGGAGCGCATTTGCCTCTCAGTAGCCGGCCCTATTATAGAAGGATCGGTAAAGTTTACCAATTTAAGCTGGGAAATTAATGGAAAAGATATCAGCCGATTGATGCATAACTGTCCGGTGGCCATTTTAAATGATCTGGAAGCCACAGCTTATGGTCTTGCAGCCGTTGCTCCCAATGAGCTGCACATATTACACAAGGGAAAAAATGAAACACCGGGCAATATTGGCATATTGGCGGCAGGTACTGGCTTGGGCGAAGCGGGAATGTACTTTGATGGAACTGCTTACCATCCCTTTGCCACAGAAGGCGGGCACTGCGATTTTGCCCCCCGCACCCACCAAGATATTGCCTTGATGCATTTTTTAATGGAAAAATATCCGCATGTTAGCTGGGAACGACTGCTTAGTGGTGGTGGCATTGAAAACATCTGGGATTTTTTAGTACTAAAAGAGGCAAAGAAATGTCCGGATCCAATTTTATCGGGTATTCAAACAGCAGCCGATAAGGCTGCGGCCATCAGCAAAGCGGCAAAGGATCGCTCCTGCCCGGTTTGCTTGGAAACCTTGCAATTGTTTAACCGATACCTTTCTATTGAGGCGGCTAATATAATTCTGAAATACAAAGCTACCGGTGGACTTTATCTGGCCGGGGGTATTGCACCAAAAGTGTTGCCTTTATTAAATGCTACAGTTTGGGATGAAACGTTTCAAAACAGCGGCAGAATGCGTCAGCTATTGGCAGAAGTAAGCGTTCATGTGGTACTGAATCAACAAGCGCCTTTATTGGGCGCCGGCTACTATGCATGGTTGGGAATGCATTAATTTGGTGTGTTTGCTTTGTTAAAGAAAGTTTAATAAATATTGCCTATGGGGCTACTTTTTCGCTATTTCAAGTAGTTTGCATTCTTCTTGAAATTTATTTGTGCAGCATGATGTTGTTGAAAGGTAAAAAAACAGTCCAATTTATCCTATGTATCATTGCCCTTCCGGCGATGTTTAGTTTTGCGCCAAACTTTGCGTATAGTCCTCAAAATCGTCATATTCCGCTCAAAAATATTGCCCCGTCTACCCATTTATCCCTTTACCAACAATTGGCTTTAGCCTACAAAGGTCTATCCTTTACAGCCTACAAAATGGCATTGGCCGGAATGCAGGAATTATTACAAGCAGGTAAAATTCAAAACGATGCTGTTTTAACCATTATTGATTTTAGTTTACCTTCTTCACAAAAAAGATTATTTGTAATTGACTTGTTGCATGGGGCATTGTTGTACAATACCTATGTGGCACATGGAAAAAATTCCGGCAAACTAATGGCCACCCAATTCTCTAACAGGGCCAATAGTTATAAAAGCAGCTTAGGTTTTTATGTTACTGAAAACACTTATCGCGGCAAACATGGTTTTGCACTACGGTTAAATGGTTTAGAACCGGGTATTAATGACAATGCCTACAAAAGAGGTATCGTAATACATTCAGCACCTTATGCCAGTGAAAAGTTTATAAAAGCACAAGGCTATCTGGGCCGCAGCGAGGGCTGCCCTGCACTGCCTCCCAAACTGGCACCGGCTATTATTCAAACCATTAAAAACGGGTCTTGTATTTTTGCTTACAGCCCCAGTGAACATTATCTGACAGCATCTGCTATCATCAGCCAATTACCCGATTCGCTTTCCGGCAATTTTTCCACAGCAGCCAACTTTAGTTTATAAAACAGGGTACTAGGGTACTCTGTTTCTGTTGCAGAACAAAGCACCTAAACCTTCCCGAAACAACGATTTTCCAAAAACTGGGATGAGATTGTTGTAGTGACCCGTTTTAGACAACCACATTGCCTTTTGGTAATTTTTCCACAATTTGTGCAATAAACTTAATCCCCTATTTTTGCCATCCTTATAAAATTTATTACTAACAATTATAGTTATGTCTGTTATTCAACGCATACGCGACAAAGGAGCCTGGTTTGTTTTTGGCATTATTGCACTGGCATTACTGGCGTTTATTCTGCAGGATGGTTCATTTCGCAGGGGAAATTTCTTTTCCAATACTACGGTTATCGGTAAAGTAAATGGCCAAAGTATTGAGCGTGCCGACTTTGAAGAAAAAGTAAGTATGTATGGTGGCCGTGGCGCCAATCGCGAACAAACCATTGCCCAGTTATGGAATAATGAAGTGGCTTCCATTATTATGGATCAGCAATACAAAAAACTAGGACTTACTGTAACGGCAAAAGAAGTGAGCGATATTTTATTTAACCCCATGACCTCGCCGTTAAAACGGGAATTTACTGACCCTAAAACCGGTATGTTTATGGTGGATGAAGCTAAATCAGCTTTTGAACAATTGAAAAAATCGAAGAATACACAACAAATGGCGCAGGTAGAAGAGGCTTATATTAAGCCGGCCATTCAACAGGCTTTACAGGCCAAATATCAGGCTTTGTTGCAACAAGCCATGTATGTTCCTAAATGGTTGGTTACCAAAACCGCATCCGATAACAATCTAATCTCCAACGTTTCTTATGTATATACGCCTTATAGTGCCATACCCGACTCTTCTGTTAAAGTAAGTGACGATGAAATTATGGCTTATGCCAGCAAACATAAAGATGAATACAAACACGATGAAGAAACCCGCAGTATTGCTTATGTAACCTTTGATGCCAACCCAAGTGCGACCGATTCAATGGCAGCCTTTCAACAAGTGCTGGCCAAAAAAGCAGATTTGGCTACCAATACCAACATCAACACCTTCTTTGCACAAAACACATCTGATTTGCCTTTTTATGATGGCTTTATTTCTAAAAATCAAATCAAACAAAAAAGCATTGACTCTATTGCTAAATTACCTGTTAATGGTGTGTATGGTCCTTATTTAGATGGGAATGAATATGTAATTGCTAAACTAATTGCTGTTAAACAATTACCTGATTCTGCAAAAGTGCGCCATATTTTAGTGGCCACCCACCAGCAAGACCCGCAATCAGGTGTATTACAAAGAGTGAGAGAAGATAGCGCCGCCCGTAAAATTATGGACACCGTTGAAATGCAGCTAAAGGCTGGTGTTCCATTTGATTCTGTTGCCTTAAAATATTCTGATGATGGTAACAAAAGCACCGGCGGTGTATACGATTATTTTACTACCGGACGCATGGTTCCTACCTTCAATGATTTTAGTTTTGAAAAACCCGTGGGTAGCAAAGGGGTTATTACCACCGAATATGGCTTACATTATGTAGAAGTATTGGGACAAAAAGGTTCTTCTCCTGCCTACAAAATTGCTTATTATGCTAAACCCATTATCGTTAGCAATGAAACCGATGCCGCAGCCGTAAATGCAGCAGCTCAGTTTGCCTCTCTCAGCAAAAACAAAAAAGATTTTGATGCTACTGCTGCTAAAATGAATAAACCTATTTTAACGGCTGAAGACATTAAAGAGAACGATTACAATATTCCCAATTTGGGTGATAGCCGCCAGTTAGTACGCTGGATTTATGACCATAGTGTAGGTAATGTAGAAGAAGAACCGGTAAGAATTGGCAATAATTATGTGGTTCCTATTGTTATTGCAGACATTAAACCGGGCTTACCGCCAGCAGCCGTTTTAAGACCGCTGATTGAGCCCATAGTACGCAATGAAAAGAAAGCGAAAATATTATTAGACACCAAGTTTAAAGCAGGGGCTGATTTAAATGTGTATGCAACCGCCACCGGTAGTTCTGTTCAAAAAGCAGATAGCGTTTCTTTTAGCAGTCCGTTTATTACCGGCATTGGTAACGATGCTAAATTTACCGGTGCTTCTTTTAACAAATCTTATCTCAATAAAGTTACGCCGCCCGTTGCCGGCAGTAATGGTGTTTTTGCATTACAGGTAGATGCTCTTAATAGCAAACCTTCAACACCTGAAGAAGCACAAACCATTCAGCAAACCCTGTTACAATCATTACGAATGGCTATTTACAGAGGTATGGATGCCCTACGCAAATCGGCCGTAGTAAAAGATTACCGCAGCAAGTTTTATTAGTTCATTCTTTTTTATCAAATACTTCAAAAGGTTTCCGGTTGTTTCCGGAAGCCTTTTTTTATCGTATTACGAAAAACCACCCCCATAACAAATTGTATCTTTGTGATGATAATAACATTAAAATATGGAAAAACCCATTGTTAATAAGGTAGCTGAAAGCGGATTAATTACTTTGGATTTAGCCGGTTTTTCGCCCAGCGAACCGCTACGCTCTTTCGATTTGAAAGAGTATCTTTTCATGGGGCTGATTTTAAAAGAAAAAGATTTCAGAACCAACTTACAAGCAGTAAACTGGGAACAATATACCGGCGCCATTGTAGCCATTCATTGCAGTGCCGATGCCATCATTCCCATGTGGGCCTACATGCTGGTAAGTGCTTATTTAACGCCGGTAGCAAAAGATATTTTTTGGGGAACAACCGATAAAGCTTTGGAATGGGCCTGGCTGCAGAAAATTAAAGCCATACCCGTTTCTGAATACACCAATAAACGGGTAGTAATTAAAGGTTGTGGAGAAACCCCCATACCCGAAGCCATGTATGTAGCCATCACACAACAATTACGGCCGGTAGTAAAAAGCATCATGTACGGTGAACCTTGCAGTACTGTGCCTGTTTTTAAGAAAAAATAAAATTTTTTATTATGAAAAAACAAATAAAAACCCTCAGTACAATTGTGGTAGCCACATTATTACTAAATTCCTGCAGTTTACAACAACGATTAACCGGAACCTGGAATATTGTAAAATTTCAGGAAACCAATATCAATCAGCAGAATGCAGAAGCCAGTAATGTGGGTACCATTCAGTTTAAGAAAGATGGCAGCGGTATAAAATCGCTGAGTTATTCTATTTTGGGTAACCAAACCAACGATCAAAAACCTTTTACCTGGACAATTAACGGACAAAACATTACATTGAACAGCGATAATGCACAGTTCCCAAAATCATGGATTATCGTTACCAATAAAGCCAAATACCAGGTTTGGAAAACTACCGACGGTCAAGGTAATATTCAAAAAATGGAATTGAAAAAACAATAAGGTTGGCTTATTTAAATACCAAATACGCTGCTATTGCTAAAGTGCGCATTTTTATAAGCGCCGAATATTAAAAATTACGATCGGCGGATCGAGGTACTGGTTATAATCGCTCCCATTGTAAATTTTTTCAACAATATCCATCCCCTTCACCACTTTACCAAAAGCTGCAAAGCCCTGTTTGTCATCCATATTGGCGCCGCCATAATCCAGTCCGGGCTCTCGTTCCATACAAATAAAAAATTCTGTGCCTGCCGTGCCCGGCGCCATTCTGGCTAAGGATACGGTACCTGCTTCATGCCGCAAACCGGTTGCTTTGGTACTTTCGTGCGGTATACCGGGTACCGAAGTGGCCAATTGATTATTGGTTTTCCAGATTCCACCCTGTACCAGTTCGGTTTTGGGCGCATTCATGGGTTGGTTTAAATCGTTCAACACACGATAAAAACTGGCTCTTTTGTAGTAACCGGAGTCTACATAACTCAAAAAAGCTGCTACTGTTTTAGGTGCTTTTTCGGGGTATAATTCTAATTCAATATATCCTAAAGTTGTTTCAATTTGTACGTGCGGATGGGTATAATGTTTTTCAGGTTTACAGCCCCAGAAGGTTGTAATCATTCCTAACAATAACCCTAACCATATTCCGGCTTTCCCTTGTTGATTCATGGTTTTGCCATTTACGGACATGCCTTTCTGTTCCATTGTTTTAAATTCTGTTATTCCATATTTGTTTGCCATACACCATCCATCAATGTGCTTCTAACCAGTTTTTACCAATGCCTATTTCTGCTTCAATGGGTATTTTGTTGGGCAATATCAATGCTTCCCGCATGTTGTTTAAAATAAGGGGCTGAATCATTTCCAATTCTTCGGGTACCACATCAAAAACCAACTCATCGTGTACCTGTAAAATCATCACCGACTTAAATTTTTCTTTGCGCAGGGCGGCATCTATTTTTATCATGGCCAATTTAATCATATCTGCTGCCGTTCCCTGTATAGGCGAGTTAATGGCATTGCGTTCTGCATATCCGCGAACGGTAAAGTTGGCGGAATTAATGTCTTTTAACCAGCGCTTTCTGCCCATCAGTGTTTCTACATAACCATGCTTTTGTGCAAAGGCAATGGTATTTTCCATATAGGCCGTAATGCCCGGAAATTCTTTTTTATAATTGTCGATAATTTCTTTGGCTTCGGTACGGGAAATGCCCAGATTATCGGCTAAACCAAAAGCACCCTGACCATAAATAATGCCAAAATTTACACTTTTGGCTTTGTAGCGCATTTCTTTGGTTACGGCTGTTTCATCAATGCCATATACTTTCGCTGCCGTTGCGGTATGAATGTCTTTTCCGGCTTTAAAGGCAGTACACATATTGGTATCGCCGCTAATGGCAGCTACAATGCGTAATTCAATTTGTGAGTAGTCGGCACTTACTATAAATCGGTTCTTTTCACGGGGAATAAAAGCTTTTCTGATTTCCCGGCCCCGATCACTGCGGATGGGTATATTTTGCAAATTGGGATTGTTGCTACTTAACCGCCCGGTTACAGCTACGGCCTGTGCATAGGAGGTATGTACCCGCCCGGTGATGGGGTGAATTAATGCAGGCAGCGCCTCTACATAGGTAGAATTCAGTTTGGTGAGCTCCCGGAATGCCAGAATATCTTCTACAATTTTATGGCCCTTTGCCGCCAGCTTGGTCAATACATCTTCACCTGTTTGGTATTGGCCGGTTTTTGTTTTTTTGGCAGATGGGTCTAATTGCAGTTTATCAAATAACACTTCGCCCAATTGTTTGGGTGAGGCGAGGTTAAACCGAACGCCGGCTTGTTGGTACACGCTTTCTTCTGCCGCTTTGGCTTCGGTGGCTAAGGTTTTACTGTAAGCATTTAAAAAATCAACATCAACGGCTACGCCTTCATATTCCATCCGGGTAAGTACGGGCACCAGCGGATTTTCTATCTGGTCCAATACCTGCTGCACTTGTTTTTCTTTTACCAACGGCAACAAAACCTGTTTTAATTGCAGGGTTATATCAGCATCCTCTGCCGCATATTCTTTTATCTTTTCCAATTCTACATCCTGCATATTGCCTTGCCCTTTACCCTTTTTGCCAATCAGTGTTTCTATAGAAATGGGTTGATAATGTAAATACTGTTCGCTCAATCCATTCATATTGTGTTTGCCATCGGGCTCAATTACATAATGAGCCAACATGGTATCTAAAATTTTACCTTTTAACTCAATACCCTGCCATTTTAAAACCAATAAATCGTATTTAATATTTTGGCCTATCCACAAAACAGCTTCATGATTAAATAGTGGCAGGAACTGTTGTAACAATGCAGCGGCGGCTATTTTTTCTTTGGACACCGGTACGTAAAAGGCTTCGTGTGGGCGATAGGCAAAACTCATACCTACCATTTGCGCCAGATTTGCATCTAAGCCTGTTGTTTCGGTATCAAATGCTATTTCTTTTTGCTGCAATAAGGTTCCCACTAAATTGTGAATAGCAGCAGGTGTGTTCACTAAATGATAAGTGTGTTCTGTATTGCTGCTGTCTTTTATTCCAAAATTTTCAACTGACGGTGTAGGGCTGACGTAGGTGGTCGGTTTGCTACCATTGTTTGTTTGAGTAGCCACCGGTGCACCAAACAAATCGGTTTGTATGGCCTGCGGCGCAGTGGTAAATGCGGGCAAATCTTCTCCCAATACTCTTTTGCCTAAGGTTTTAAATTCTAAATCGGTAAATACTTCAATTAGTTTTTCTTTATCGAATGGCTTTAATCGAAAATTTTCTTCATGAAAGCTAACCGGCACATTGGTAATAATGGTAGCCAATTTTTTACTGATGATGGCGCTTTCTTTCCCGGCTCTGATTTTCTCACCCAGTGCTCCTTTAATATTGTCGGCGTTGTCCAATACATTTTCCAGCGTGCCATATTCTTTTAATAATTTGGCGGCTGTTTTTTCGCCAATTCCGGGTATACCGGGAATATTGTCTACTGCATCGCCCATTAAACCTAACATATCAACTACCTGACTAATGCTATCGATATTCCATTTTTCACAAACTTCTTTCGGGCCCATCAATTCTACATTACCCCCCTGGTAGGCCGGTTTATAAATCGTAATGCCATCGCGTACCAACTGGCCATAATCTTTATCGGGGGTTACCATAAATACTTCATAGCCTGCATCGTGTGCTTCCCAGGCCAGTGTACCAATTACATCATCTGCTTCATAACCGGGAATACCGATAACGGGAATGTTGAAGGCTTGTATAATTTTTTTTATATCAGGAATGGCAGCCAGTAAATCTTCCGGAGTTTCCTGACGGTTGGCTTTATAATCTGCAAAATCGGTGTGCCGCTCGGTAGGCCCTTCCATGTCAAAGCATACGGCCAAATGGGTAGGCTTTTCCTTGTTCATTAACTCAATTAATGTATTGGTAAATCCAAACTGCGCATTGGTATTTTTGCCTTTGCTGGTTATTCTGGGGCTGCGTATCAATGCATAATAAGCGCGAAAAATGAGCGCAAACGCATCTAATAAAAACAATTTTTTCTGCATAACAGCTAAGGTATAGAAATGCGCGGAGGCGAAAAAGAAAAGAGGCTGCCATTTGTGGTGTGGCAACCTCTTTTTGGTTTTTGTGCATATTGGGCTCCACTACTGCGTTAAACCATATTTGGTTAAATATTTTCTGTTCAGTTCGGTTTGTTTGTTTTCTAAACTCACTTCTCTACCCTGAATAAAGGCATGGCGGATGATGCTGGAATGCATATCTAATATATCTCCATCACTTACAACAATATTGGCATCTTTTCCTGCTTCAATAGAACCGGTTTTGTCATCAATGCCTAAAATTTTGGCGCTGTTTAGGGTAATGGCTTGTAAAGCCTGTTCTTTGGTTAATCCATAAGTAGCTGCCGTTCCGGCATTAAACATCAGGTTGCGGTATCGGGCTTCATCAAATGCATCGTTCAAAGCAAATAAAACGCCGGCTTTTTGCAATTCGCCGGGGGTTTTATAGGGCTGGTCTACATCATCATCTTCTGTTGTAGGCAAGGCGTGTTCCTGATTTAAAATTACTGAAATATCATTGGCTTTCAATAAATCGGCAATCTGGTAGCTATCGCTGGCGCCTACAATGGTTACTTTAAATCCAAATTCTTTTGCAAAATCAATGGCAGCCAGCATTTGTTTTACCTGATCAGCATGAACGAACAAATGTTTACTTTGATTGAACAAGCCTTTTACGGCTTCAAACTTTAAATTGGTTTGTGCATGTTTGCTTTCTGCCAAATAAGCTTTAGCCTGACGAAAAAAGTTTTTCAATTCTTCTATTTTTTCGTAGGCAGCTTTAGCGGGGTCGGTCATATTAACTGGGTTTACGGCACCAAATCTTCTACCGGGGCGACGAATAAAGCTGGGCATATTCATGTGAATATTATTGTCCATTTTATAAGCGGCATCTTCCCAATTCCAGGCATCTAATTGTACAACAGAAGAGGAGCCGCTAATGCTGCCGCCTTCGGGTGTTACACTCGCCAATAGTATACCGTTGGCTTTAAGTGTATTAATGATTTTTGAATCGGTATTATAAGCTACTATAGACCGTACATTCGGATTCAGGTCGCCCAATTCTAAATAGTCATTACTGCCACGTACGCCATTGGCTATTTCTTTTAAACCTAAATCGGTATTGGATAAAATTAAGCCGGGATATACCTGTTTGCCGGTAGCATCTACTTTTTTGGCATCGGCAGGTATGGTAACTTCTGTGGTATGTATTGCCACTATTTTTCCATTGTTTACTTCAATAGTAGCTTTATCGATTACACTGCCATTGCCAACATGTACGGTACCATTGGTAATAAACAACCGACCCATATAGGGTTTTGCAGGCAAAACATCATCTTGCGCAAAGGCGGCAGCGTTCATCAGGAACAAGGCTGCAAGTATGAGGGTTATTTTAATATTTTTCATGATTCCTAATTTTTTGATGTAAGGTTCATTCTATGATTGGAATGAATTGATTTATTTGTTTTGAGAAATGGTTTCTAAAGTGGCGGATGAAATACCATCATCTTCGCTAATATCAATTGTTATCATGCCATCATGATGGTCGTGATCACCACAACTTAATACATATTGCCAACTGGGTTGTGCCGGTATTACCGGAGTGCCGTTTCTTTTTTCACCAATCATTTTCTGAATAAGGCGGTTGCGCTCTTCCAGAATTTTTTTTCGCAATTGTGCATCTCTTTCCCTGTCAAAATAAACAATACCATCCACAATGGTTTTTTGTGCCGAAGCATAAATGCTCAACGGATTTGCTGACCAAATTACTATATCTGCATCTTTGCCTTCTTTAATACTGCCCACTTTGTTATCTACATGTAAAGCTTTGGCGGGATTAATGGTTACCATTTTCAAAGCATCTTCTTCGCTCATGCCGCCATATTTAATTGATTTGGCTGCTTCCTGATTTAAACGGCGTGCCATTTCTGCATCATCTGAATTGATACAAACATTCAATCCTACTTTATGCATAATAGAAGCATTGTATGCAATGGCATCTTTTACTTCATTTTTATACGCCCACCAATCAGAGAAGGTAGAAGCGTTGGCACCATGTGCTTTCATTTTATCGGCCACTTTATATCCTTCTAAAATATGGGTGAAGGTGTTGAAACGAAAACCAAAACGTTCTGCTACCCGCATTGCCGAAGTAATTTCGCTTTGTACATAGGAATGGCAGGTGATAAATCGTTTTTTATTGAGAATTTCGACCAATGCATCTAATTCCAAATCTCTCCGGGTACCTGCAGGATCTTTTTTCATGGCAGCTTCATAATCCAATGCACGGGTAAAGGCATCTACCAATACCTGTTCTACCCCCATACGTGTATCAGGGAAACGGTTATTGGCAGGCGATGTGGTGCGTTTAACGTTTTCGCCCAATGCAAATTTGATAAAGGGATCAGCGCCTGCAAACTTCAACTGCTCATCATCGGCGCCCCACCGTAATTTAATTAATTGGGTTTGGCCGCCAATGGTATTGGCCGATCCATGTAATATATGCGAGGTAGTTACGCCACCACTTAACTGGCGGTAAATATTAATATCGTCAGGATTCAGGTTGTCGCCAATTCTTACTTCAGAAGTAACAGATTGTGCGCCTTCATTAATTGAGGCAGCAGCAATATGCGAGTGTTCATCGATGATGCCCGGTGTTACGTGCATACCGGTTGCATCAATTACTTTGGCTGAGGGGTCGCTTAAATTTTTACCCACTTTGGATATTTTGCCATTTTTAATTAATATATCGGTATTGGTAACTACCCCTTCTTTTTCGTTGGTCCATACCGTACCATTTTTAATGAGCAGGGTTTGTTGTTTCGGCATTTCTTCAAAGCCATAACCATCAAACGGATAGGTTACTTTTGCCATTGGTCTGCTTTGCATTCTTTTTCTGTTATTGGCTGTTTCTGCAGGTAATGGTTTGGTATAGGTGGCTGTCCAGGTAAAGGCATTGCCCATATCATCTTTTCCGGTACCACTCCAGTTTTCTTTCAGTGCCAGGCCGCTTAATAAATATTGTCCGGTTCGGTGTGGGCGTTCGCCTTCAGCTTTTTTATTGCCTTCCAAAGCAAATTGCATTTTTACTGCTTTACCATCATAGCTCAATTTCACACCAACGGTATCGGCTTGTAGTATTTGTGCAGTAGTGCTATTTTTTACCAACAAATTGTATTGCTGTGTTCCCTTGGGTGTATGAATCGTCAAAGTATATTCTCCACTAACGGTGTTCCATTCTGCAGGGTTAATGGCATAGTTTTTTCCCTGGATCCAGTTTTCAACTATTTTGGTATTCTCATCAAATACCGGACCAGTGGTAATAATAAAGTTGGCTAATTTACCTGCATCTAAGCTGCCTACTTTATCGTACACATTCAGCAGGGTAGCGGGTATTTTGGTTAATGCTTCCAATGCGGTTTTTTCAGAAAGACCATCGGCAATGGCTTTCCGTAAGTTGGGCATAAATTGTTTTACATCTTTTAAATCGCTGGTGGTTAAACAAAAAAGCACATTGGCTTTTTCAAAAGCAGCGGGATTGGTGGGAGCCAGTTCCCAGTTTTTCATATCGGCCAGCGACACAAAGCGGGCATCGTTGGGGTCTTCTACATCCAATGCCTGGGGAAAATTAAGCGGTAAAATATACGTTGCTTTAGAAGCAATTATTTCGGGCATGCGCTGATATTCATTACCACCACCTTTAATAATATATTGTACTCCAAATTCATCCCCAATTCTATCGGCACGTAAATCGTTCCATTTATCGTCTGCTTCAAATATTTGTGGTAACGACTGAATATTATTCCAGGCTTCTAAAGACAAATTGGTACCTTCAGTGGCCGGTTTATTTTTATACCATTTGGCATCTAAATAGGTTTGGCGCAATAATGCTATGGAACCCATTAAACTGGTAGGGTAGCTTTGGGTGGAACTGCCTTTGCTGAAGGAATAATGGGCAGATGCTTTTTCTTTCACTACCACAAAATTATCGGCCTCATTGGCTAAAGTAACCACTGTACCGGTTCCGCGGGCTATCCCATCTTTTACATGGGTTAATACGGTACCAAAACCCATCATCCGATAGGATTCGGCTTTTTTATCGTCGGCATTAAACTGATCAATGGCATTTACCTGTGGCTTAATGGCCTGGTTCCAGCCATAAGCGCCTTTGATATTCGAAGTAAACTGGGTGGGAGCCATATAATTAAAGCCGCCGGAAGGACGGATGGGTTCGGTTACGCCATAATCGGTATAGACATCTATAAACGAAGGGTAAAGGTATTTGTTCTTGCAATCTACTACTACCGCATCATCAGGTATGGTTACTGCATTGCCAACTGCCAGTATCTTGCCCTCTTTTATCAATAAAGTGGCATTGTTAAGGGTGGTTTGCGCATCTTTAACAATGGTGGCATTAATAAACGCATACGCTCGGGTTCGGGGGTCTGCTACCCCGTTTACCGGAAAGGTTTCCTGTGCATGTACCAGTAGGCCAATAATAAGCCCCAGTAGCAGAAGTTGTACTTTTCTCATAATCTTTGGTTTTGAAGTAAGGATGTTTAAAGCTACTATTTTTGATTTAGGAATAAAACCGCTCATCATTTTTTCGGTGATAAACCTGATTTTTACAGTTAACGCCATAAAAAAAGCGAGGGAAAAACTCTTCGCTTTTAATTATATTAAAATATTATATTATTTAAGATTGCCATTGTCCACCTCTTTAATAAAGCTGATAACGCCGGGATAAAAATGTTGCTGGTCATCCCACATGGCTAAATGGCTGCCTTCGGGGCAATACAAATAGCGGCCATGTTGTACCTGTTTGCTCATCCAGCTCATGTGGTCGGGGTCCATTGTATCGTATTTGGCGCCTACCACCAAAGTAGGTACGACAATTTCTTTCAGGCGGTCTTTGATATCCCAATTGGCTAAGCGGCCTGCAATGCCAAATTCTGAAGGGCCCTGCATCATGGTATAAATGGTTTCATTTACATGTTTAAAGGCGCGGTTTACCGGATCGGGCCATTCGGCTAAACGGCACAGGTGCTGTTTGTAGAAATTGGGTAACAGCAGTTGCATGTATTTGGGATTTTTATAATCGCCGCGGGCTTCTATGGCACGAATGGTATCCAATACTTTTGGATCCATTTGTTTGGCCAGTACCTGATCGGCATATTTGCCGTAATCCGGACAACTGCTCATCATGTTACAAATAATCAATCCCTTCAGGTTTTGCTGGTATTTCAGGGCATATTGCATAGCCAGAATGCCGCCCCAAGAATTACCCAGCAAATAAAAATTATCTTTATTCAATCCCAATGCCTTTCTAACCTGTTCTACTTCTTCCACAAAGCGGGGCAGTGTCCATAAACTGCTATCGGTGGGCTGGTCGCTGTAATAAGAGCCTAACTGATCGTATTCAATCATTTCAAATCCCTCTTTGGGAAAAAAGCTTTCAAAACATTCTAAGTATTCATGCGTCATAGCCGGACCGCCATGTAACAATAATACTTTAATGGTGGAATTGTTACCAATCCGTTTGGTCCATACCCGAAAAGTGCCCACAGGGGTTTGAATAGGGATCATTTTAATTCCGGCGGTTTGTACCCCGGAATCTTGTGGTGCAAAGTATTCTTGTACGGTAACAGATTTAGGCGATGTATGACAGGCCATTAAACCACCGGCGGCCATCAGCATTAGCAATAATGCAGGTAACCAAATTTTCTTGTGCATAAGTGTTTGTTTAGATGAATACCTTAAAATTAAGGAATTATCGGCCCATATACACCATGAGTATTTGAATATCGCTGGGATTTACGCCACTAATTCTACCGGCCTGCCCAATGGTTCGTGGTTTTACTTTTTTAAATTTCTGTCTGGCTTCAGAGGAAAGGGCTTGCAGCCTATCGTAATCAAAACTATCCGGAATGATTAAATCTTCCATTTGGCTCATTTTTTCTACCAGTTCTTGTTCTTTAGCAATATAACGTTCGTACTTTATTTGAATTTCTGCCTGCTCTAAATGGTCGGCATCTTTGTTGTTGAAAACAGCCTGTAGTTCAGGCAAGCTTTGTAACATTGCTGAAAGATTAACCGAAGGGCGCAATAATAATTTAGCCGCTTTTTGTTTTTCATTCAATGGGGCAGAGGCAACGCTTTCTAAATAATCATTTATCGTATCTGGTTCTACATTGTATTGTTGCAGTTGTTCAGTAATTTGAGCTACAGCAATTCTTTTCTGTTGTACCCGGTCCATTCTTTCCTGACCAGCCAGGCCCATGCGGTAACTTATTTCGGTAAGGCGCAGGTCAGCATTGTCCTGCCGCAGCAGTGTTCTAAATTCGGCGCGGCTGGTAAACATGCGGTAGGGTTCTTCGGTGCCCTTACTAATTAAATCATCAATTAACACCCCAATATAGGCTTCGCTTCTTTTTAAAATAAATGGCGCTTCGGCTTTGGTTTTTAAGTGGGCATTGATACCGGCCATAATACCCTGGCAGGCGGCTTCTTCGTAACCGGTGGTACCATTGATCTGGCCGGCAAAAAACAGGTTTTGTATGGTTTTGGTTTCTAATGAATGGGTTAATTGAGTAGGGGGGAAGAAATCATATTCAATGGCATAACCTGGGCGGAATATTTTACAGTTTTCAAATCCGGGAACCTGCTTTAGTGCCTGTATTTGTACTTCTTCAGGTAAAGAAGTAGAAAAACCATTTACGTAGATCTCTACCGTATGCCATCCTTCGGGTTCTACAAATAGCTGGTGCCTGTCGCGCTCTGCAAATCGGTTAATTTTGTCTTCAATACTGGGGCAATATCTTGGGCCTATACCTTCAATTCTACCCTGGAACATCGGACTTCTATCGAATCCTGTTTTTAAAATATCATGAACGGTGGTATTGGTATAGGTAATAAAGCAACTTTTTTGTTGTTCGGGGCGAATGGGTACATGGGGTAAATAAGAAAATCCGGTAATGGTGTCATCCCCTTTTTGTTCTTCCATTTTGGTATAATCTAAACTTCTACCATCAACCCTTGGGGGTGTTCCAGTTTTCAATCGGTCGCTTTCCATGCCTTCGGCTACCAATTGTTCGGTAATACCGATAGCCGCTTTTTCGGCCACACGGCCACCGCCAAACTGTTTTTCACCTATATGAATCACCCCATTTAAAAAAGTACCGCTGGTTACTACCACTGCTTTGGCCTTAATTTCATGACCCAATTGGGTAATTACCCCACAGGCTTTGTTGTTGTGAATCATGAGTTGGCGTACCATATCCTGGTAAAAATCTACATTGGGTGTGTTTTCCAGCATTACCCGCCAAGTGGCGGCAAACAACATACGGTCGTTTTGTGCCCTTGGACTCCACATGGCCGGTCCTTTGCTCTTATTCAGCATTCTAAACTGAATCATGCTTTTATCGGTTACAATACCGCTATAGCCCCCCAGAGCATCTATCTCCCGTACAATTTGTCCTTTAGCAATACCCCCCATGGCCGGATTACAGCTCATTTGGGCAATGGTTTGCATATTCATGGTAATCAATAAAACCTTACTGCCCATATTGGCAGCGGCGGCAGCAGCCTCACAACCGGCATGTCCGGCACCTACTACAATCACATCGTATTCAGCAAACATCTTGTTTTGTTTTTTGCAAATGTACACCCGAATAGGGGTTTTATGGATGCATGGAATTGTTCCACGTGAAACCACTCCATTCAATCACACTAATTTGTTCCACGTGAAACGGGTAGGATTTATTGGGAAATGGATTCAAGAGCATTGATATAAAAGGCCTCTTTTTCCCGCATCAAGGTCTTTTCGCTTGCCGTTTTATCGCGATACCCACATAAATGCAGGATACCATGTATCATCACACGGAGTAGTTCTTCCTGATATGTGGTGCCATGTTGCACAGCATTTTCCTTCACGCGATCGGTACTGATATAAATTTCCGCTACAATACCGGAAGCAGGTTCTTCAGTTAAATTGAACGTTAAAATATCGGTATAAGTATCATGTTGCAGGAATTGCTGGTTCATAAACAGTAGGTGTTCATCGGAACAGAAAATATAATCCACCCGTTTGCCCAAATGTTTTTCTTTTTTAAAAATGGTAGTAAGAAAAGTTTTTAATAGGGTTTTGTTCTTCCAGTAAAAAGGCCTGTCTGCTGCATGAAAATAAATAATAGGCATGGTTTCTAATAGATGGTTAAAACCAAAATTCGTAATTAAACCCGATAAAATGGGTTTACTTTTGTGTTTTATAAACATCAGCAGAATGTCTATTTTGTATAGACCACTCAAATAAACAAACTGTAAAAAATTCACAACCTATTACATCCCATTATGAAACCATTGAGTCAGTTGAAGATTGGAGACAAAGGCACCATTACCACATTTAAAAACGATGAGCTATTCATTAAGCTGATGGAAATGGGTTGTGTGCCGGGAGAAATGATTAAGGTAGAACAAATTGCCCCATTAGGCGATCCCATTTCCATTTCCGTTGCCGGTTATTCTTTAAGCCTCCGGTTAAATGAAGCGGCAGCCATTATGATTGATAATATCACAAACGAAAAAAAAACACATTCA
Source organism: Hydrotalea lipotrueae (assembly GCF_019249625.1). NCBI lineage: Bacteria > Pseudomonadati > Bacteroidota > Chitinophagia > Chitinophagales > Chitinophagaceae > Hydrotalea > Hydrotalea lipotrueae. The sequence continues at coordinate 117,103 of NZ_JAESDL010000006.1, forward strand.
TGAGAATTGGGCTGTACTTTGGCTCTTTTAACCCTATTCATCACGGCCATTTAATTATTGCCAGTCATATTGCCAATCATGGTCCGGTAGATCAGGTTTGGTTGGTAGTAAGCCCACAAAACCCTTTGAAACCTGCACCGGGTTTACTGAACGAATTCCACCGTTTACATTTGGCACGTTTGGCCATTGCAGCAGATGATATGCAACTGAAAGTATCGGATGTGGAATTTGGTTTACCCAAACCCTCTTATACCATTGATACCTTAACTTATTTAAGCGAAAAATATCCGCAACATCAATTTGCTGTGATTATGGGCAGTGATAGTTTTGAAAACATCCACAAATGGAAAAACCATACATTATTAATGCAGCAATATCCCTTATTGGTGTACCTGCGACCCGATCATTCTTTACCCAACCACCTACCCAAAGGAATAACGGTATTAAAAGCACCCATGCTCGATATTTCTGCAACCTATATCCGCAAATTGATTCAGGAGAAAAAAAGCATTCGCTACTTAGTACCGGAACCCGTTCGAATAGAAATTGAGAAAGCCGGATACTATGTAAAGTAAAAAGGGAATAAATTTACATTATAAATTAATTATTTTTTAATCTATTAAACAGTTTTGTCATCATGAAAACAACCAGCCTCCTCGCTCTATCCTGTACAGTATTATTGTTTGCCTGTGTTAGCCCGAAAAAACTCAGACAGTCGGAAGAAAAATACAATCAACTGAATGGTGCGTATTTAGAACTGCAACAGAAGTACCGCGACTGCCAGGGAAATTTGAGCGCTTCAGACGATGAAATCAAAGGCCTTCAAAATCAAAAAAGTATTCTGGTAGGGCAAATTGGTGACTTAAACAAGCAGGTAGATTTTTTGAAACAAAACAATACACAGGTATTGAATCAATTAAAAGATTTGTCGGTTATTTCGGCATCTCAGGCAGAAAGTATTAAAAAATCAATGGATAATATGAGTTCTAAAGACAGTTACATACAACAATTACAAACCACTATTGCACAAAAGGATTCCATGAATATGGCATTGGTGATGAATTTAAAAGGCGTATTAGGTAATTTAGAGGATAGTGATATTAATATTAAAGTTGATAAAGATGTAGTGTACATTGATATTTCTGATAAACTATTGTTTAAAAGCGGCAGCTACGATGTAACCGACCGGGCTAAAGTAGTATTGGGTAAAGTAGCCAAGGTACTCAATAACCAACCCAATATAGAATTTATGGTAGAAGGCAATACAGACAGTATTCCGTTTAGAAACGGATTATTATTAGATAACTGGGATTTAAGTGTAAAACGTGCCACTTCAGTAATACGTATTTTACAAAATAATTATGGCATTGATCCAAAAAGAATTACGGCTGCAGGACGCGGTCAATACGTGCCCGTTGCCTCAAACAATACTCCAGAAGGAAGAGCTGCAAATCGCAGAACCAGAATTATTATTTTACCACAGTTGGATCAATTCTTTAAGTTATTAGAAAGACCAAAAACCAACTAATATCCATCCATTCCATAAAAAAGGTTGCTTTATTAAAATGAAGCAGCCTTTTTTTTATGATAGCATCAAGATAAAATAAACACAGTAAATAAAAAAAAACAGCAAAAGTAACACAATAAAATAAATTAATTAGTAAAATTATTATATAAAATAAAAATAGTAATCAATATACAAAAAATTTATCCACACTGGTCTGTGTACATCCCTTTTAAACCTGTTAGAAAATCGTTTTTTGGATAAAAACACTGTGCTTAAAAAAAGAATAACTAAGCGTAAAAAAGAGATATACTGAAAATTCAGTGTAATCCACACAAACCATCACCAGTTCATACACAGTGCATAACCTGTTAAACCAAAAAAGTGAATATAGTAAAACAATACAATACACCTGCGTGCATAAACCCCATCAATACAGCAATCACTTATGTTTCACGGTGTGGATAATCTGTGAAAGCATAGGGATAACTAAAGAATAATTAACTTTACACATTGTTGATAACAAAGTTATCCCGATATACACACCCGTAATAGTAATAGGGTTTTTATAAAAATATATTATTAAAGAATTACTACCCGAGTTATGAACATTGCCGAAGCAAAAGCCAACTTATTATCAAAAGGTTTTTTAGATGTGGATATTGATCTGCACGTAGATTTGTTCCAGGAAATTGAACAACTCAAAAAACACAAAAATGCCATTATACTGGCTCATTATTATCAGGAACCCGATATACAGGATATTGCCGATTATATTGGCGATAGTTTGGGATTGGCCAAACAGGCATCACAAACCGATGCAGCCATTATTTTATTTGCCGGCGTACATTTTATGGCAGAGACCGCCAAAATATTGAATCCAGATAAAAAGGTTTTACTGCCCGATTTAAAAGCCGGTTGTTCGTTGGCCGACAGTGCCCCAACTGAATTATTCAAACAATTTAAAGCCAAACATCCCGATCATGTAGTGATTTCTTACATCAACTGCACCGCCGAAATAAAAGCCCTGAGTGATATTATTTGCACATCGGGCAATGCAGAAAAAATTATCACAGATCTGCCGCCTGATACCCCTATTTTGTTTGCACCTGATAAAAACTTAGGTTCATATTTAAACAAAAAAACAGGCCGAAATATGTTGTTGTGGAATGGTGCCTGCCAGGTACATGAAATATTTAGTGTAGAAAAAATTACCCGATTAAAAATAAGGCATCCCGAAGCTAAATTATTGGCCCATCCTGAATGTGAAGAATCTGTTTTAGCCATGGCCGATTTTATAGGAAGTACTACCCAATTATTAAAATATAGCCATACCGATAGCGCTCAGTCTTATATTGTAGCCACCGAAACTGGTATCCTGCATCAAATGCAAAAAGATAATCCCGGTAAAGCCTTTATACCGGCACCGCCCAATAACAATTGTGCCTGCAACGATTGTCCGTATATGAAGCTGAATACGCTGGAAAAAGTGTACAATACCTTATTATACGAATTACCTGAAATTACCATGGAAGAGGATTTGCGTATAGCCGCCAAAAAGCCCTTAGACCGCATGCTGGCCATTAGCAAAGCTGCGGGATTAATTGGATAAACAGCAATGAAATACCATTATATGCACTTCATAGAGTCAATTCAAGAAAAGCCTAAAGGCAGATGATTCAACCTCTTTTCCGCCTATTCGTTCCGCAGCAATCAACAAGCAAAGTATGGCCAACTTATATTGTGGTTAGGTACTGCCTGCCCGTGTAACCGGTACGCAGAGGCAGCCCATTTAAAACCTGCAGGGAAGCGTTCGAATCTGTATGCCTGAACAATTTGGTGCGCATCCACATCCACCACAGTAGCATCACCAACGGCAGGAATGGAAGCTACTGTTTTGGCAAATAGGCATCTATTAACCGTTGCACTGCCACTGCCAGCGCTACACCTTTTTTCAGCCATTGCATCAATTGGCCTGTGATTTGTTGTTGTAACCCCTTTTGCGGCGGCAGTTGACGGTATATTTTACTGGCAATAGGCGATGCTATTTGCAGCCATGCACTGTACTGCCGCAAGCGGGCAAAAGCCGAATCGGCATAAAACCTTTTTTTATTAATAGAGGTTTTGGTACGCACCATTTGCCGACCGTTGACCACATAAAAGGTAAGGCCGTTAAAAGTACCCGAAATATACGTATAGGGAATGGTAGCCATATAATATTGACTTTTTTGTATACAATATACAACCACGCAACCCCCGTTTCCAAATTTTAGAGCAGGTTTTTTGTGAAAAAAATACCGGTGTTTATAACAATAAAGAAGACCTAATGTAAGGCAGCTATATTTGATAGAAATACCTATCAACAGCGTTGCGCAACGCTGTTGAATTGATGTTGTATGGAAGCAGGATGGATTTGAGGGAGGAGAAAAAAAGCCCTAATGGAGTAAAAAATGTATATAAAAAATTTGGTGCATAATGCTAAAAGGTATATATTTAATCTTAATAGAAAGGGAAAAACAATAAACCTCTGGGCTGTGTGGGTGAGGAAAGCGAAGCTGTATAAAGCCGTTAAAAAAAATGTGTAAAATAAAGAGCGTATAGGGTTGGCTTTACGAAAGCGTGTAAAAATGTGTATATGTATTTCATGGAACCGTTATAATACCTTGAAAATAAGTATAATAATATTTTTTATTTATAATATAATAACTTCAGAATTATGGTATATTTATGAGTGGTGGCAAGTATAAACTGACACTTCTCAATTAAATAATTTTAATGTTTTCTTATGACAGGCAAAACAATTATACGAAAATTTATTTTGATAGCGCAATTGTAGGAATTTTAGATGTTCTTATGACTGGCAATTCGTTTGGTATTAATACAGTACCTCCGCTTAATGCCACTAATGAACAATTAATTTTATTTGCTAAACAATATTATCAGGAAGTTTTAAAAGGCGCATGGTTGCAAGCGGTTGGTACTTTTTTTATTATACTTTTTGCAATTGCGATTGTTGATTTAACTGTAGTAACCAATACCTTTTCAGTTTGGCTGACCATATTGGATTAATTGATACGTATTATGGTATGTGTTACTGAAGTTGTTTATTATATAATGGTATAATGGTATTGTACACAGTTCCGGAAACAATACGTAGAACTATTTTGTTAGTGACATTTTAATACTTAAATATTGTATGATTGATAATTAACATATAAAATAGGGCATCTTATTCAGCCATTCAATTAGAAGTAGTTTTGTACCAGCTATATTACTTTTATGAATAAAAAGAAAAGGGGCAGATAGACGAGAAATCAGTCAGTTGTAGTCTGTTATCAATTTTAACAGCGGAGAGAGGGAATTTTATCACTGTTTTGGAGGAAGGTAATGGGAAGGTTGAAAGGAGGGTAGTATTAATTATAAACATCTATTATTTTATTTTAGATATGCAAATAATTGTTCTTAAAATACTGGAGCACCGAAATGCTGAATGTATTGGCATTTATTTTAAAGTAGATACCCGGCTTAACGGAATAGTAAAAAAAATACCAGGTATTAAATGGAGCAGGACACATACCTGCTGGTATTTGCCGCTAAACCGCAACAACTATCAATTAATTATGGACACATTAAGCTGCCATGCTTCTATTAATAATGCAGCTCTAAAAAAATATATCATAGAAAAAAAAGAAACAGGGAACACCACTATGCAACCTGCAGCAAACAAACCCAAAATTACGAGCCAGGCCACATCCATAATAAGCAATGAAAATAATAAAGCAATGGCAATGCTTGTGCAGCAACTAACTTTAAAGGCCTATAGCCCTTCCACCATAAAAACATACCGAAACGAATTTGGCCGGTTGCTGCAAACTATAAAACAAAAGAATGTAGATACATTAACTGCAGATGAGCTACGCCGCTATATGGTTTATACAATAGAAAAAGAGGGAATAAGTGAAAACACAGCTCATAGCAGGCTTAATGCATTAAAATTTTATTTTGAACAGGTGCTGGGTCGTGAAAAGTTTTTTTGGGAAATACCCAGGCCCAAAAAACCCTTACTGCTTCCTAAACTATTAAATGAAAAAGAATTAGGAAGGTTGTTTAATGCACTATCTAATAAAAAACATAAAGCCATGTTATTTACTGCATACAGTGCCGGTTTAAGGGTAAGTGAAATTGTGGAATTAAAGATATCGGATATAGACAGTAGCCGTATGCAAATTTTTGTGCGGCGAGCAAAGGGCAAAAAAGACAGGTATGTAAACTTAAGCCCTGTATTATTGGATATATTAAGAAAATACCTTAGTGAGTACAGGCCGCAGCCAAAAGAATACTTGTTTGAATCTGAACAAACCAATACCGCCTACCCCACCCGTACGGTGCAGCAAATATTTAATAATGCCAAAACCAAGGCGGGCATTAAAAAAGAGGTAGGTGTGCATAGTTTACGGCACAGTTTTGCCACACACCTGCTTGATAAAGGAACGGATATACGTTATATAAAGGATCTACTGGGGCATTTTGACATAAAGACAACGGAACGGTATTTACATGTAAGCAAACGAAATTTGGTAAACATTAGTAGCCCATTGGATGATTTGATGAAGAAAGAAAGCATAGAATGGTAAAACCGCTGTGCGGGGGCGACAATTTGATTTTGATAACAGTAAAGCATTGATTTTAAGCAATCTATAAGAAGTGATAGCGATAAACAGTAAAAAGTTGTTTTACAAAAAGAGCCGAGTGGATTGTCCTAACGAAAATTGAAATTGTATAATGTTAAGTAGTTGGCTATCAAGGTGTATTTTTTTAGAAAAGTAGCGGATTATAACATAAATTTACGCGTTAGCGGTTATGCTATGACAACACAGCAGACCGACAACGGGGAAGCCGAAAACCGACCAGAGTAGGCATAAAGAAAAACAAACAAAAATGACAAAGACAATTTCAATCTTAACCAAAACAATTTTTACGGTTCTGCTGACTGTATTCTTGACAAATGCTTATTCACAGACAAAATATACTGGCTATCAGTATGTTCTTAATTCGGACGACTACATTTCATTCAAATACACAAGAGAATACAAAACAGTTGGAGAAAATTATGTAACCATATACAAAATTTATCACCCGACAAAAGGACACCACGCATTTACAATTACAGCAACTCATTACAAAGCAGACAAGAAAGTAAAGGTTGACGTTGAAGATGCTGGTGGTGGAATTTTTGCACACATTAATTCAGAAGAGACGACTTATGACACAGCTTCGTTAGAACCTTTTGGTTTTCGTGGGTCAGTTGGTGCTTTAGGTGGAAATAGAGTTCCCAATCAACTTATGGTTAAGTTCGTTAGTAACAAATTTGAAAATGTAAAAGTCGTTCACGTTAACGCAACAGAACCAGGGACAAGCAATTTTTACTTTTACGTTCTTGACGAAAAAAATTAAATATGAAACACTCAATAAAATCAAAACAAAAAATTGACCTACATAATATGGTTGTGACTGTTGAGTTGCAACCTGACAATTCAATTGAACAATTAGCAGTTAAAAACACAGGTTCAATGACTGCTTCAGACAGTGAGAGAGAACTTGTAGAGAATTATTTACATTTCGGATTAGGACTAGGAGATTATTCCGTTTTACAACTTCTCGACCAGACAAATAATACTTTTACGTTGAAGATTTTCGTATGACAACAACTGAACGACAAGAAGCACAAACCGCTAACAGGCGTTTGGCAAAAAAGCGGGTTCAGTGGTTAATTGAACATGCTACCTCGTATCAACTTTTTGTGCTGGGTTGACAGTTTTGTGCATCGAAATCCGCTTCTTCGCCAAGCGCCAAAACGTTGTACGTCACCCTACTGGACGCAGCGTAACAGTTCGACACTTGCTAAGTGTTGTTGACTTCCCCCAAAGGTTTTGCAAAACTTTATAGCTAAAATGACTGTAGTCATAGAACAACAATTCGGATTGAAGTAGATTTATCCCAATGAAGAATGCTGTTACCATATTTCTCTTGGTTCTCATGGTGTCCATACAAACACCATTGGGACAGCTCTTTAAACTCCCATTGCTGATTGAACATTATATAAAACATCAAAAGCAAGACGGTGTTTCTCTCATTGCTTTTCTCGATGACCATTATGCATCAGACCACAAGGATGCGGATTTGCCCGAAGATGAACAGTTGCCGTTCAAAAACATAACGGTTTACAGCATTGGATATGCAATTGTAGCACCAATCATTCAGACGAATGTGCTTGCTTCTTTACCTACTGAAAAGAAGATTATCTTTCCTGATACTTATACCCCACAACAACATTTAGGAAGCATTTTTCATCCGCCGAGAGTATAACCACTTCGCAGCTTGTCTCAAAAGAGACTATCTCCATTTACTTAAAACTTAAAATATATTTTTATGAATAGTGTTCAAATGCACTTAGCGTTAACGCATGTGCCTGTTATTCTATCATTCGTAGGGTTAATAATGCTTACATTGGCATTTTTTATAAAAAACTCTATCATTACAAAAACTTCTTACGTCTTGCTTTTGGTTGCAGGCATCGCAGCTATACCTGTTTTCTTTACCGGAGAAGGTACGGAAGAAGCCATTGAAAACCTGCCAGGAGTATCCGAAGCCATTATTGAAAGACACGAAGATGTGGCTAAATTGGCAATGATTGCGATTACAGTAGCTGGACTTGCGGCTTTAGTTGCATTATTCTCTTTCAGATGGCAAATAGCAGCCCGTGTATTCAAGGTTGTTATTTTACTGCTGGCTATTACTTCCGGCGGATTGATGGCGCAAACAGCGCACCTTGGTGGACAAATCCGTCATACTGAAATCAGAAATGGTGTTGCATTGAATAATGGTACTGAAAACGGAGGAGAGAACGAAGGCAATGCAGGTCAACAAGAAAAGGACGATGATTAATCAACACAAAAACGCAAGAAATGAAACAATTATTGATAATCTTACTGGTAGCATTTGTATCATGCACCAATCAACAAACAGCAGAACAGCATGAATACAACACCGGAAATGATAAACTGGAGAAAGTTGTAACAGTTCCATTAAACAACAGCGCCAAATGGAAAGCTGATGAAGCAACAAAGAAGAACGTTGCAGCAATGGTGCAGGTCGTAAGAGATAGCACGTATGCAGATGCTGGAAAACGAATTCAACTTTATACGAACCTGAAAACGAAAATAGATACGCTGGTAAAAGAGTGCAGCATGAAAGGTGCTGAACATGATGCTCTGCATGTATGGCTTGAAAAGGTGTTGAAAGATTTGAAAGAATTAAAAGAAGATGATGATGAATACGGCGAAGCCTATGCAGCATTAAAGAAAGACATAGCAAATTTCTATCAGTCTTTCGAGTAATGAACGGAACTCCTGCTGCGGCGGGAGTTCTTTTTTTATGTCACCACACTCGACAGAAGGGCGAACGTACAACATGGGGCTTTATGCTATGCTGGCTGACGGAATAAACATCAGCAGCAAATCGCTTATCAGCTACATATCGGTCAGACGGAATACTATTGAACTAAAGAATAAATAATTTACTTTGTTTCCTTATCGGGCTTCTGTAACTAAGCTGACGGAACACAGACGACCAGTACAGCACAAAGCCCTCAACGTTATAAGCAAGCCTAAAAGACGACCGTGCAACCGTAAGACGGACAACAAAACGTCCAGACTTTTGACTTTCAAACTAACTTTCGGGCGACAAAAAATCGGTTGACCATTTCGCTGTAACTCGACACCGACCAGACAAGTTTGCTGACACCCAAGCCGACCCAAATGGTTTTAAAAATTTTTCCCACCGCACATTTTAAAAGATAATTTTATGCCTATCCGCACTTTGCACATTTGGTTTTGCCCTGACACACAATGCCATCCCTTCCGCAAAACCAAAAGAGCAAAATTTTTCCCACGCACTTGTTCAGGTTATGAAAATAAATTGTATTTTTGACAAAATTGTCAAGGCGAAAATTTCAAGGTAATGAAAGAAACATTTGGAGAATACATACACAATTTGAGAGTTGAACACGGTTTAACTCTGACAAAACTTGCTGCTGCACTTGATATTGACCAATCAACGCTTTCCAAGATTGAAAATCAAAAACGCAATGTTCCAGAAGAAATACTTCCCAAACTTGCCAAAGTTTTCAAGCTGGACATCAAGAAACTAGAAAAAGAATTTTTCAGTGAAAAGATAGCAGAAATGATTTATCGTGTTCCGGACTCAACAGAATTATTGACACTGGCAGAGGAAAAAGCGAAATACTACAGAGTATCAAAGGTTAAACAAGGAAATTTAAAATTTTAAGAAATGGCAAAATCAATAGAACAATACTTAAACAAAGTTATTCAAGGCGACTGCTTAGAGGTTATGAAAAATATTCCGAGCAAATCCATTGATATGATTCTTTGTGATTTACCATACGGAACAACTCAAAACAAGTGGGATTCGGTAATTGACTTAGACCAACTTTGGGAACATTATGAAAGAATCATCAAAGATGATGGAGCAATTGCATTGACTGCACAGGGACTGTTTACTGCAAAATTGATTATGAGTAATGAGAAGTTATTCAAATACAAAATCGTTTGGATAAAATCTAAATCAACAAACTTCTTAAATGCAAAGAAGCAACCACTGCGTAAACACGAGGACATTTGTATTTTCTATAAAAAACAGCCTACATATAATCCTCAAATGACAAATGGAGAGGCATACGACAAAGGCATTAGAAAAGACCAATACACAGGTAGTTATGGAGATTTCAAACCAAGACACGTTAAAAGTAATGGAGACAGATACCCGAATGATGTTGTATGCTACGAAGAACAACCAATAGACGATTTTGTATATATAAAAACAGCAGAATCGGAAGGTCCTGTTTTGCATCCGACACAAAAGCCAATTGAATTAGGAAGATACCTGATAAAGACCTTTACAAAACTAGGAGATGTTGTTCTAGACAATGCTTGTGGAAGTGGAAGCTTTCTACTTTCTGCAATTCTTGAAAACAGACAATTTATTGGAATTGAGAAAAATGAAGATGTTTTACTTCACAAAGTTAAACCAGTTGATTACATTAAAATTTGCACTGATAGGATTCAAGAAACACTTAAACGCAAGGAGATTGAAGAATCAACTTTAAGATTATTCAATGAGCCAATTGCAAAATATCATACACTTAATTATAAAAACGGAAAGGCAAAAGCAAGTCCAGCAATTTATTAATTGAATTACCTGAAATGGCAAAAGTTACATACAACGAAAGAAGCTGGGCAATAGATGTTATAAGTGAAATCAGCTTGCATCTTGCAAATAAAAGTTGGCACTTTAAAAGTGCAGGTGGTGAAAGCACCATAAGCAACGAAAAATCAAGTCTATTTCCTGATGTGTTGATTTTCAAAGACCAAACAAGAAATATCATTTTGCAGGGTTGGGAATTGAAAATGCCTGACACACCAATTAATGATGCTGAATTAATTAGCAATGCAATCAAAAAAGCTAAGATTTTACAAAGAGACAGTTTTATTCTGTGGAATGTAAAGAGTGCCGTTCTTTATTCTAAACAAGGAGATTCATTCTCAATTTTAAAAACTTGGAATGACATTGACATTAATAACCGAACAGAAGTAAAGCCAAAAGAAACTCTTTGGAAATCATTACTGCATACCATACTTTCAGACTTAAACGGCTATTTTGAATCAGGAGAAATTTCAGATGAAGTTTCAACAGAAATTTTAGCTGTTGATGCAATCATTGATGTTATTCTCGAAAATATATCCTCAACAGCAGAAAACATAAGGGCAAATTTTAGGAGAAATCCAAGACTTGAAGCCCAAATAAACTACTGGTGGCTATCCTCGGCAACAGAATATGGTTATAATCCGACTGCAATAAAAGACGCTTCAAATAAATTACCTACTCTTTCAAAAGTAATTTTAACCGATTGGGTTTTCAAAATCATCTTCGCAAATGTGCTGAAAAGGCATTTTAATGAAGCAAGAGCAATAGAATCAATAAACAATGAAACTTCGATTGAACAAGCAAAGGACATAATTGCCTCAATATCCGAGCATTGTAATTTTTGGAATATTTTCAGTGATAACCTTGCAATTGAGTTCATTTCAAATTCTGCTTGGAAACAAATTATCCAGTTAAATCAGTTTCTTTCATCAATCAACATTGCAGGAATTGAAATCGAAATCCTTCATAATTTACTCCAATCTTCAATTGTTTCAGCAAAACGTAAAGTAGCCGGACAATTTGCTACTCCTAAAAAGTTAGCGGATTTATTGGTTAGATTAACAATAGAAGACAAAGAAGGAATTGTAATTGACCCTTGTTGCGGAACAGGAACAATAATCAATCAAGCATATTTGCTCAAACAAGAATACGAGTTTAATCAAGACGAAATTATAAACAGTATTTGGGCATCAGACAAACATTCTTTCCCTATTCAATTGTCTACACTTACTTTGGCAAAGCCAAACAACATTGGCAAGGTGCTTAACATTTTTAGAAAAGATGTGATTGAATTAGCAACAGGGCAAAATGTAACTTTCAAAGACCCAAACAATGGAAACGATATTGTAAAAATTTTCCCAACTATTGATTATGTTGTTTCAAACTTACCATTCATCAAGAGTAAAGAAATTGAAGTACTAAACCCGAACATAACAGAAATAAACAACTTCATTCAAGATGAAGCTGATACTACAAAATCACTAAGTGGCAAAAGCGACATTTTCGCTTATATCCCATTTTATTTACATCAACTACTTTCTGAAAACGGAAAAATTGGGCTGATACTTTCTAATGCTTGGTTGGGAACTGATTACGGAGAAATTTTCTTAGAGCTCACTCAAAAATTCTATGACATTGAAACTGTTGTAATTTCAGGAAAAGGAAAATGGTTTGACAATGCAGATGTAGTAACTACTTTCTTAATTGCAAAAAAGCGGAACCCAAATACTCCAATAGACCAAAACAGAACAATTTCATTTTGCACCCTAAAAGAAAGCATAGACGAAATACCTGACATTAAACAATTGAGCGAAAATATTTTGTTGGAAACTGATAATCAATTTGTAGCTGTTCAAAATTATTCAGTAAATGAGATAACCAATTTTGAAACTATTGGTGTTCCTTGGTGCGGTTACTTTGCAAATCTTAATTGGCTTACAGAAGTTTCAGAAAAACTAATTGATTGCAATCAGATTTTCAAGTTTACTCGTGGTGAAAGAAGAGGTTGGAATCCCTTATTTTATCCTGCATCTGGTCACAACATTGAAGCGGAATATATAAGACCAGTTCTGAAAAACCTAAGAGGAACATCAGGACTTTATTGTTCAGCAGATGGAGAAGCATTTTGTTGTTCAAGAAGTATTGAAGAATTAGAACAACTCAATCATACAGGTGCTTTGCAATGGATTAGAAGTTTTGAAAATCAAAACAACGAAACAGGCGTTCCGCTTACCCAATCTTTGCGTAGAGCAAACATGTTTTGGTATGAGATGAAAACCGATAATATGGCTGACTTTGTCGCTAATGTGAATTACGATAAAAGTTTATTCATTGCAACCTTTGTTAATCGTTCTTTCATTGACCAAAGAATGATTGGACTTTCAATTAAAGCGGAGCATCAAGATGAAAACAGAGTTTTACTGCTTGCCTTATTAAACAGCGTTCTAAGTATGTTTTTTATTGAAAGTTTCGGTTTTGGTAGAGGTTTAGGTGCACTTGATTTAAGAGCAACAAAATTTGAGCGTGATTTTAAACTATTAAATTTTCAGCTATTATCAGATGAACAAAAGCAAAATATCATAAATGCTTTTCAACCAATTGCAGAAAGGAACAGATTTCCTTTAGCCCAAGAATTTGAACAAACTGATAGAGTAAATTTTGAAAGAGTTCTTTTTGAAGCATTCGAGATTTCTGAACATTATGAAGCAATAAAATCATCCTTGCATCATCTTTATAAAATCAGATTTGCGGTAAAAAATTAAGATATGAAGAAAGAGTTTATTTCATTAAATTTCATAGAGTTCAATCCTAAAAAGTTTGATGCGGTTTTCTATTGTCAAAAATTAGACCTGATACCAGATGAGAACAGGCGTAACTATTATATCAGAAATCTTAAACCTTCTGATGACGCAAATAAATTTGAAAAATTTGCTATAGTATTTGAAGCCCAAGAAGGATTTGAAAGAAAGGTTATATCACATACCGAAAACATTGACATTACAAAACGTCTTATTTTCTATAATTTAAAAAAACTGTTACGAACTAAGGGCATAAAAGATATAGAAGTAAACAAGGATAAATACCATAGAATTTATTTACCGATTGAAAAGCATAATGAAGGTGTTGAAACCATTTGGATAGAGCCATATTTTTTAAAACAGACAAACTCGTTTGGGATTTTAATTGACTTTAAGTTTTTGGTGAGCCAAGAATACAAGAAATCTCTAAGCTCTCCTGTTGATAAAAGAATTTTACAACTTTCTGGAACTTTAGACAGTAGAGGAAACTCTAATAAAGCATTTTATCAATTCAAATTTGAAAAGTTGAAAAAATTCTTTAGCCAATATTATCAACCCCTAAGCAGTATTCATATAGGTGAGGTAAATTTTCAGCTATCGCAATCGCTAACAGAAATAAGTGCCCATTCTTTAAATCCCAAAATTTATCAATTTCAAAATGACGTTGAAAACGCCTCTCCTTATTTTGGATTGCAAAAGAACAAGCCTTATCAAAATCCTGAAAAAGAAACTAATTTTCTTTTTGTATTCAAGGACATTGATAGAAACATTGCTATTAATTTACTTAATGGTTTAAAAGGCATAACCTCACCTAATACATTTTCAGGCATTGAAAGTTTGTTCAAAATACCATTTAATAACGATTGCATTAAAGGAAAAAAAGTTGTCGAACTTTCTTTAGAGGTCTTAAATTCTATCGTTGAAGAAATAAAGATTGAAAAGGAAAAAGGAAAAAACGTTTTGCCTATTTTTATTACAAACTCAAGAGTAAATCAAGCAGATGACAAATTATATTTTCTAATCAAACACACTTTTACAAAAAATAATATCCCTTGCCAAGTAGTAACCAAAGACCTCATTAGCAATACTAAATCTCTAAGTTGGTCGTTGAGTAATATTGGGCTTCAAATATTTGCAAAGGCAGGTGGTAAACCTTGGAAAGTAAAACCAGCAATCAAAGAAGGGTTGATTATTGGCATTGGAAGTAAAAATAAAGAAGCCTTTATTACGGATGAGAATGGCTTTACAAGAAAAAAAATCGAAAAATATCTGACCTATTCAGTTTTGACTGACAGTAGCGGTTTATTCAAAGAAATACAGATTTTAAGTGAAACAGATAATGAAGCGGATTATTATAAAACCTTAATTACGAAATTAACCACCATTATTGAACAAGCGGTGAAAGATGGATATAAAGATATAGTCATTCATATTCCATTTAGAATTAGCAAAGAAAAGGTTTGGGATGTTATTTTTAAAAAAATATCTAATGACATAAATGTTTCTGTAATTCTTATAAACTCCGACCATAAGTATTTTGGATATGATTTATCTAAAAATGCTTTAGTTCCCTATGAAAGCACCTTTATTACATTATCAGAATATGAATATTTGGTTTGGTTTGAGGGCTTACAATACAACAATGCTCCGTTTTCAAAGCCAATAGGAAGCCCTATTTACATTGATTTTTGGTATTCAAATACCAAGACTTTATTACAAAATATTTCGTATAGAAAAAGCCTCTTGCAAGATTGTATAAATTTATCAGGTGCTAATTGGAGGGGCTTCAAAGCAAAGCAATTACCTGTGTCAATTTTCTATTGCCAAAAAATTGCTGATTTTTTGAAAAAATTTGAGGACTATGAGTTAGAGCATATTGAATTTGAAAATTTAAAACCTTGGTTTTTGTAATAAGATATGAAGAAATTTACAGATAGCGAATTAATAATACTTCTCGGTGCAGGAGCAAGCTGTGATGCTGGCATATTAAATTCTGACCAGATGATTAGCCGCATAGAGAATAAACTTAGTGATAACGATTGGAGAAAGTTCAAAGACCTTTATCATTATATCAAAAGCGTTCACTATCAAAAGCAGATTTTCAAAGGAGTAAATCCAACCAATGTCGGTTTCAATATCGAAGACCTAGTAAGTCTTTTGGATATTATTGTCGGCATCTCTAAAAGTGAAATTGACACTTATACATTTGTTGGTAGTTGGGAAAAGGATTTACAGCCGTTTATTACTAAACAAAGAGAAATTAGCTTGGTAAGCGATTTTAAAGAAAGCATAATAAAGGAGTTGAGAGGCGATTGGCTAATGCCTTCTGATTGGAAAAGCAAGTCAGGCTACTATAAAAAGTTGATTGACTTCAAAAATGAACTTAGCGGATTTCCTCTGAAAGTTTTCACCTTAAATTATGACTTGTGTGTTGAGCAAAATCTAAAAGATGAGTTTACAGAATTAGGGTTTGATGAATTTGACAAATGGAGTTTCAGGCGTTATGACTATGGCGATACGAATAGTGAAATTAGTTTTTACCTTTATAAACTTCACGGTTCTATAAATTGGCAAAAAACAAAAGACGAGCAATTAGTAAAAACCGAAGGTGACATTAAAACTGATGACCTTGCAATTATATTCGGTATCAGTAACAAATTACAATCATACGACCCATATTTGTTTTACTTTTATGAGTTTAGGGAACATTGTTTAGCTGCTAATCTCATTGTTTGTTCGGGATATGGTTTTTTAGACAATCACATAAACGATGTGATAAAACAAGGTTTAAAAGATAACCCGAAGAAAAAACTTGTTGTAAATGTCTTTGAGAAAAAAGATAATGAAAAAATACAGGAGGAAATTGCAGATATTTTAAAAATACAGGCAAGTCAAATTATTATTTATAACGAAAGAGCGATTGATTTTTTTAATAATAATTTGAAATTAGATAAATTCTCTGAACTCTTTCCCGAAGATGAAACTGATAAATCACTACCAACTGATTTTTAATATCCAACACACTGGTGTAAGCACATTTGCAAACCGCTACAAGCCCACCCGCAAACCAAAGTTTGCAAAAGAGCTTCCACCTCTCCCATCAGAGAAAAATATTTTTTAAAATTTCCTTCCCTTCAAAAATTTTTAAAACCGCCACCGCATAACCGACACATAAAGACCAAACACAAACCTGACAATGACATCGAAACCCTCATCATACTTGACTTTCACGACACGGACGACAGAACGCCAGCTGGTAACAGCGGTTTTGCGTAATGGCGGGTGTTGTGCTTCGTTTGACAGTTTTGTGGTAGGTTCAAGTGCAGTTCTACGATTGAACTTTTGTGCTAAAAATCCGCCACTACGCAAAGCCGCAAAACGTTAGCACTCACCCTAAAAGACGACACGACCAACAATAAACGAACAGAAAAAGATAGATAAGATGCCAACGCTTCAGCAAAATCAAAAGAGCTGCAACCCCACCCACAAAGCCAAACCAATGCAGCACATTTGCTTTTGCTCCAACCGCTGACTAAACTCGACAGAAAATGATATTGAACGAGACATATTATCAGAAACTTATAGAAAATTTCAAGGATGTTCAACATCTTGAAAATGATTTTTCTAATAATGTTGTAGCTCTGACAGTAAAAGTTATTCTTAAACATTACTACGACAACAAACCGCTTCACATAAATTTCCAAAACGCAAAAGACTCCTTATTTGAAATAGCAAAACACTTATATATTGAGTTGGCAAATGACATCTATAAAAACCACTACGACCTTCCTGACAATTTTGCTATCGGTGACAAGTTGAAAAGAATAAAAGACAACCAATATTATGAGATTACCAAAGTTGAAAATAACGACTACACTATCAGACAAATATTAAGAAAAAGAAAAACGGATATTTCCCCTGCAACCTTATCAGGAATTACCTATGAAAGGCTAACAAAAAACTATGTAAAATTAAAAGAAGGTACAGGAATTAGTGAAAGAACTATAAAAAATTACTTTGACTTTTTTGAAAACCTAAATAAGGAAAAGTGTGAGTTCCCAAGGTTGAATTTTGACAGAAAAACTGTATTTATTTCAAAAAAACCTTTATGGGACAGTTTAAATGTAAAGAGTAAAATACCCTCAATTTATCTACCAAATCCTAGGGAAGAGAATCATCTAAGTGAGACAAAGTCAATTCCTGCATTAACAGATTGTTTAGTTTATTTCACTCCAAAGTATGAAGTTTGTTATCAAAACATTTTACTTCAAAATAAACGATTAAAATCAGTTATTGTTTTTGATACAGAAGCTACGAGTATCGAACAAATGCTACTTGACAAACAACGGTTCGGATTCAATTTAATAATTTTATCAAACAGCTTAACTCCACAGAAAAACAACTCAATTCCTTGTTGGAATTGGTTCAAAGAAGAAGTTGAATTAGTAAATGCGTTATGATAAGATTTAAGAACATGCCAAGTCTGGAAATTGAGAACTCTATAAAGAACCTCGATAATAAAATCTCCATTGTAAATACTGAGTTTGGAATTGAACTCAAGTCTTATGGAAATATTTTAAGAATAGCAATTAATGCAATCCAACCAGACACAATTGAAAATCTAATTGAAAGATTAAAGATCAATAAAGAATTAGAACACGGCTTAGAAAATTATGGTGGCTATACCATAGAATATTTAGCGGATAATAATCCAAAGGATGAGTTGTTTAGGCTCTTGGAGTATCTCAAAAAAACCTTACCAAAACAGGAAACGCTTATAAAGTTCTTAAATCAATCAGACAAAAAAACTATTGCCTTTTTCGACAACAACGATATTGACTTTGCAATAAAAAACGTTCGAAATCGAAAAGTAGAAATCCACCCCTTTTCTGCTTTAAAAAGAATAGCCATTGAAAATAAAACATTGGTATTTCATAGTTTCAATGGGCAAAAAGATTTCGATTTACTGTACAATCTAAATTCTGATGTTGTTTTAGTTGTTTATAAGCAAGAAAAAAATCTTTACTATAAATATCTTGACAATAGAAAAAAACTAATTGAAGAAGAAATAAAATCTAAAGATAGGCTTTCAATATGTGGAATCGAGTATCAAGAATCAAGAAATTACTCAGTTGATATTAGTTCGACTATAAATGGCATAGTTTCAAGACTAGACGATTTTGGGAACAGAGCTTATGAAGGATATAAAAATGAATGTGATGTATTACTAAATGATAGTGAAGAAAAGTTGATTTATAAGGTTGGAACAAATATATCTCACTTGTATCTTGAAAGTAACGACACCATTTTTACTGAGCGAGGCGAACTAAATAAAACTTATAAAATTAAAATCGGAGATAAAATTAGAGTTTACCCGAAAGAGCAGCTTGCAGAAAATTTGTATCAAGTTGCAGTTGAAACTGAACCCGATATTTTTGGCAAAGTTGAAGAGCATTCAGTTTATTGGAAACAGCTAATAAATGAACGTAGAAATAAATTCGGAGACGAAATATTATACAAAAAATTAAAAGAAAAGGGGTTAAGAATTTTGCCAAATACACTTGCAACATATGGAAAAGGATTTAGAAAGTTTCCAATGTATAAAAATGACCTTCGTGCAATTTTTAAACAATACTTCTCCGATAAAACTGATATTGAAATTGACACTTTGATTAAGCCAATTTTAAAATCTAAAACAACATACAATAGCACAATGATTGTTCTTGGTAGAGGATTAAAACAAGAGCTAAGATTATTTTTAAGAGAAAATAAAATTGGAGAGATTTTGCAAAAACGAAATTTTAATGAATCCACTTTGAGAGCATTCGTAGAGGAGTTTATGCCTTTACATACGGTTTTAAGTAAAGAAGTCTTTAATGACAGTATTGAAACTTTAGATGAAAAAACATTACAACTATTTGAATTATGAGCGTAAAAGAAAATCGAAATATAATTATAGAGAGGGTTAAAAAAGAACTATTAGGTCCAGGTTCTGATATTTTTGTTTGCAATGATGATTTTGCAAACGAGATAATAGAAGGAAAACCATTACAGAGATATTTCACAGGGATACTTTTTCCAAAGCAACTTCAAACAAATGGTAGTGACAATGGGCAAGAGGAAATGAAAGAAGAGGATGAAGACGATTTAACAGAGCTGAAACTTGAATTTCCTGATGAAGAAAAAAAGGAAACAGAGATATTTGAAGAAGATGATGAAGTCGAGAAGACAGATACTCAACCAAAATACAGTGCGAATACATTTTTTCCTTCACATTTTGGGATAACTTTCGCAGTAGATAAGTCTTGTCAAAAGTTTAAATCAACTATAAGATTTGGAAATTACAAGAAAGCAGATTTTGCAGAAATTAAAATCTCCTACAATGGCGAAGGTGTTAATTTGCTGAGCGAACACGGTTTGAATAGCATTGTACACTATGATGAAGAAACGAAATTGATTTCTCAAAGCAAAAAAGTACAGCGAACCAAAGACGGAAAACTAACCGCAGAATATCAGGCATTTCAAGAAGGCTTAAAATCGTTAGGCAAAGCTACTTCTTACGACCACGCCTTATATAAAATCATTTCAAAACTATTTTTCAAAGACAAATACAAACGTAACGATAACAGCATTGAATTTGAAACAAAAATTGCCGACATTCTTTCAGCCGAAAATCAACACATCGAATTAAAATTATCGGAACTACCAAACTGTATTTCTGATAATTGGCACAAGGAGCTAAAGGAAAACCTTGTATTTCATCTGAAACTTTATTCAAATTACCCTGACAAATACTACATCAAAGCTGTAATTGAAAACAGAGTAAAAATCCCTAAAGACAAATTTTCACTTTCTAAAGAAAAAGTCAATCAAGTAAGTTGTTTTCAAACAGAGATAAAAATTGAGACTGAAAAGCTTTTACCTTTTAGAGACTATAAATCACATTTATACAAAACGGATGAGGATAGAATGTTAGACTATCTATACCGTGAAAAACTTGCTTTTGGTATTGGACATAATACTGCTTGCACTTGGGAAAACGCTCAATCACCAAACACCCCCCAATGGATTCAATCGACTTTTTTACCTGATTATGATGTAAAAAGCCAAAGTTCAGAAACGGATAAAATAAAGGGTGAGATTCTTAACATCAAAAATCTTTCTATTTATAATTCAGATAAAAATGGGATAATCGAAAACCTTAAAAAAGTTGCAGATGCCTATAGAAATTGGATTAATAATGAAAGTCAAGCAGCAAATGGAAATGAGCTTGGTCAAAAAAATATATCTAAATGCGAATTAATTCTTAGTAGAATTAGCAATGGTATTAACAAACTCGAAAAGAATGAAAAGGCTTTAAGAGCATTTCAATTAGCGAACACAGCAATTTATTTGCAGATGTTCCAAACTGCTCAACATTTCGGCACCAAAAAGGAAGGTTTTGAAGTATGGGAAAGAAATGATGTTTTACAACACAAATTTGAAGAGTATGGAGTTTTACAATTTCCAAAAAATAGCAAAGGAGAAATCAAAGAACCTGAATGGCGGCCATTTCAGTTAGCATTTATTCTTCAATGTTTAGCATCATTTGTTGATGAGAATAGTACTGAAAAGGAATTAATTGATTTGCTTTATTTCCCAACGGGTGGTGGTAAAACAGAAGCATATTTAGCAGTTTCAGCATTTTTAATTTTTTGGAGAAGATTAGAATATCCGACAAGCTATGATGGTGTAAATATTATTATTCGCTATACTTTGAGGCTTCTATCCGCTCAACAATTTGAAAGAGCTTCTAAAATGATATTGGCTTGCGAGTTTATTCGCAGTAATCATAAAGATTTAGGAGATAAAAAAATCACTATTGGTTTTTGGGTAGGTAAACAAACAATTCCAAACAGTATAGCAGATGCACAAAGAAAATTACAATCAACTCAACAGAAGTTAAACCAAGGAAACACTTTTGTGATAAATCCATTTCAACTATCAAATTGTCAATGGTGCAACACTAAAATAATTTCAAAGCTTTCGGGAAATGATGCAGCATATCAAATTGGGCATAGAATTGATAGGCATTTAAAAAGCCATTGTTTAAATGAAGCCTGTCATTATTCTGAACAAAATGGTGGGTTACCAATAGTATTGATTGATGATGATATTTATTCAAAACCACCAACTATTTTATTTGCAACAGTAGACAAGTTTGCTGCAATCGCTTGGAGAGGTGAAGCTACTACCCTTTTTAACTATGGTGACAATAGAAAACCTGAGTTAATTATTCAGGACGAGTTGCACTTGTTAAATGGAACTCTTGGGAGTCTTGTTGGTCTTTTTGAAAATGCACTTTTAGAAATTTGCAACCATCCTAAAATAATTGCATCAACTGCGACAGTAAAAAACGTTGATAAACAAATTTTAGGGTTATATGGTCGTGAAGCAAGAGTTTTCCCCCAATATGCCACAAACTCGGACGACACATTTTTCTCAAAAGTAATTGATGAAAGCAAGAGAAAATACATTGGTGTTTTACCTACCGGTAAAACTACTGTAATTACTAACCTTCAATTATTAGCTTCCTTACTTTTTGCAAGGCTTGAAATTTGGAAAAAATCATCTGAAAAAGCTGATGCTGATAGCTTTTGGACTTTGCTTTCTTATTTCAAAAGTTTAAAGGAGATCGGTCGTTTTTCAAATAAGATAAATTCAGAATTAAAACCAATAATCAAACAGCTTCAAGTTAGGTATTTGATAGATGACTTTAATTCAGCAAACAATTACAATAAACTTTCATACAGAAATATTGAATTAACTAGCCGAATACCCAATGAAAAAATTAAGAAGAACTTAGATAAACTCGACATTCAGTTTAATGGAGATTTGAAAGACCATAAGGCATATGATTTAGTGCTTGCAACAAATATGATAAGCGTTGGTCTTGATGTTGGTCGTTTAGGTGTGATGATAATGAACGGAATGCCACCAAATACAGCCGAATATATTCAGGCTAGTAGCCGTGTTGCAAGAAAAAATGAAGGTGTTGTATTTACTCTATACGACCCATTCAATAGTAGAGATTTATCGTTCTATGAGGATTTTGTTCAGTTTCACAAAACCTTTTATAAGCAAGTTGAACCATTAAGTGTAACTCCTTTTGCGGAGAATGCACTTGATAAAATGCTGTTTACGCTAATTCTAGCTTATTTCCGACATACCACTCAATACACAAGCAATGATGCGGCTAATGCAATTATTGATGATAGAGTGAAAAATGAACTCAAAAGCAACCTTTTACAACTTTTCCAGAATCACCAGTTCGCTCAAGATGATATTCAACTAATAATGGAAAAGGTAGATATTATCCTAAGAGATTGGAAATACAAAGTTGAAGCAGATAGAAACTTGAAATACTATTGGTATAACCACCCTAAAGAATCTTTGATGGTGCCAATGCAAGAAAAGAAAAATGATGATGAAACATTAGTTGCAATGCAATCTATGAGAAGCGTAGAACCGAGTGCAGAAATATTAATCAGACAATATTAGAATATATGCCAAACGATAAAATTAAACACGGTAGAAGTAAGCATATTTCAAATTATGGTGGAGTTGGTTCAATAATTGAAACAACAGACAATTCAATTATCATTGAAACATTTGATAATTGGGGTTATTCAGACTTAAATGAGAAATTAGCTCATTACATAATTAAAGATGATAGGCTTTTACAACGACTGAAAAATAGATTTCCAAATCTCAAACATTTAGTTGCAATACCAACAGATAGAGATTCATTTTTGCATCAGGTTAGACCTAAAGCAAATTATTTTCCAAAATGGTTTTATTGTACTCATTGTAACCGCTTTGCTTCATACTTTGAGTGGAAAAATAGGTGGCGAAGTGCAGGCAAAAATTTAGATTTTTTTAATCCTCCTAAATGTGCGAATCGTGATTGCAAGGAAAATCATTTAGAACAAATAAGATTTGTTCTGACTTGCAGTAATGGACATATTCACGACTTGCCTTGGGAGTATTGGAACAATCGCTTGCCATCAGATAAAAGTAATGTTGAAGAAACTGAGGATGAAGAAAAAAATGAAAAACAAAGTGGGCCACAATTAGATTATTCAAAAAAATGTTGTGATCAACAAGATTTAATTTATAAAATAAGTCGAGAAAACACTGAACTTTCAGGTATTTGGATAGAGTGTAAGAATTGTAAAAAGAAAGCCAATCTTAAAGGTATTTTCAATTTTGAAAAAAAGTGTGATGGCAAGAAATATTGGCTTGGTCAACTTAACGGTAAATTCCACGAAGAAGAATGCGGTATAAGTATGTCTCCAAGTATTTCAGTTAAGGTCAAAACGAGTAATAGCGTTTATTATGCAAACACATTAAGTAGTTTGTTTATACCTGAAATGCAAAATCCGCTTTCATCCGAAGTGAGAATTGATATTGATAATATGGTTGAAAGTGCTCAATTTACCAATGAACAAATCATTCAATTAGTAAGTATTCAAAAGAAAATTGACAAAGAGTTAATCCAACAATATTTAGAATCAGGAGACATTCAATACATTCCAGATAATGTTTATCGTCAAGCTGAATATGATTACTTCCTAGAAAAAGAACAGCCAGATAACAAACAAATTAAATTCAGAGTAATTGACTGTACAGACCAAATTAATGGCTTTTCAAAATTGGTAAAGATTGACAAATTGAAAAAAACAACAGTTCAAACTTCATTTACTCGTAACGAACCAATAGACATAGATTCAATCTTACAAAACCAATCCGAATACGAATACACTGTTCAACGACAATCTGTATCAAAAAATAATTTTGACTCAAAAACATTACCAGCGTTAGAAAGCTATGGTGAGGGAATTCTATTCGTTTTAGACAAAAACAAATTAGAACAATGGGAAAAACAACAAGTCGTTATTGAAAGAACTGACAAAATAAAAAATAACGCTAAAAATGCAGATTGGAAATCTCATCAGATAATTGCTAAAACACTTACTCCAAGAAAGGTATTAATTCATACTCTTTCACATTTACTAATGAGAGAATTAGAATACGTTTGTGGCTATCCAACATCATCACTTTCTGAAAGACTATTTGTAAGTGACACAATGCACGGATTTTTAATTTCAGCTTTTGACGGAACAGACGGGTATTTAGGTGGTCTTTCAAACTTATGCAACGACTTGGACAACTTGAGGAAAATTATTGAAAGTGCTATATTCAGAGCAACAGACTGTTCTTCTGACCCTATTTGTATTGAATCAGAAGGACAAGGAGTGGGACAACTTAACTTAGCTGCTTGCCATTCCTGCACTTTGACACCTGAAACGACTTGTGAACTTTCAAACTTATACTTAGACAGAAGTTTAGTGATAAATAGAGCATGTCTCAAAAGTATGTTTTTTGTAATAAATTGAATGAATTTGCCGTTTATAAGAGAAACGACATTTATGGATATCACAA
>NZ_JAESDL010000070.1:0-565 GCF_019249625.1 Hydrotalea lipotrueae
CAGATGTGTATAAGAGACAGATATACAAATCCTTTACAGAACAGTTAGATTTATTAAGTTTATTAAGAATATAATTTGAGAAATATTCAAAATCGTTTTGCATAATTATAGATTTTCTGACATTGCTTTTGATTGTTTTTGAAATATAATTTTTCAGAAACTTAAAGTAGGAGATTTGATCGTTTGTATGAATTGGGTGTATTAAATAATCTGTATTTTGAGTGCTACATGTGTAATTATATTTGTTATTTATTTTTAAAAAAAATAATTTTTTTGTTTCATGCAATAAATTTGAATAAGGATGATTTAAATGATTGTCATGAAAATATTTTATTATTTTACAAAAATAGTCAGGGTATAACTCCTGTAATTTCAAAGTCATAGATAAACAGGTTTTTTCATCTCGTTTGAAATGTCCTAATAGATGTATATAATTTTGATGGCAAGGAACTTCATGAATATTCCCAATTTTTTGATATTCATTATCATTTATCTTTTCATTAAATAAATATGAAATTTTTTTCTTTTTTTCTTTCGCCATCGTTAGAAATAAATGCTGCTCAAA